>NZ_VKAD01000001.1:2100000-2254308 GCF_008041945.1 Reinekea thalattae
TTCATGCTGTAAAAATGCAGCTTGGGTGCGCCAGCGGCGATTAAGTCTTTGCACAGGTTGACGATAAGATCGACACCCAGCTGGTGGATGCGCTTGCTGTCGTCGCCACAGGCTTCAAAAGATTTTCGCATCCAGCGTGGAATGTCAGCACCGCAAGCATCAGAAAAGCGCACTAGGTTGCTGTAATTGGTGATCGGCATAATGCCCGGCACTATATCGATATCGCAGCCGCGCTTACGCACCTCGCTGACAAAGTTTGTGTAGGCGCTGACGCTATAAAAATATTGCGTAATGGCGCTGTCGGCACCTTCTTGCGCTTTGGCAACAAAGTTGTCGATGTCTTTATCGAGGTTGTCGGCTTGAGGGTGCATTTCTGGGTAGGCTGCAACTTCGATTGCGAATGCATCGCCAAATTCCGATTTAATGTAACGCACAAGATCGGAAGCGTAATTGAAATCGCCGCCAGTGCCTCGCATACCGCTGGGTAAGTCACCACGTAATGCAACAATGCGCTTAATGCCAGCATCTTTATAACGAGTCAGTAATTCATGTACGGTATCTAAAGTGGAGCCAATGCAACTTAAGTGCGGTGCTGCGGGTACGCCACGACTGTTCATTTCTATAACTGTATTGATGGTGCGTTCTTGCGTGGAACCGCCAGCACCGTAGGTAACGCTAAAAAATTCAGGGTTGGCGGCTTTCAGCTCAGTGTGAGCTTTGAGCAGGTTATCAAAGCCGGCATCGGTTTTGGGTGGGAAGAACTCAAAACTGACAGGGACGGGCGTGTTCATTTTTCATTCCTTGTAATCTCATCTCAATCAATGGCAAACACATCAGGCGATGAAGCGCAGAAGTGTTTACCCTGATTGATAGCGCTATTAACTAAGCGTTAATCAGTACTTGTACTCTTCTGGCTTGAATGGGCCTTCAACCGGTACGTTAATGTAGCTGGCCTGTTTTTCTGTCAGCGTTGTGATCACACCACCGAAGCCTTTGACCATTTCTGCAGCGACTTCTTCGTCGAGCTTTTTAGGTAATACTTTGACGTAAACGTTGGCTGCTTTTTCATCGGCCGGTAAATCGGCAAATTTGCGCTCATAAAGATAGATTTGCGCTAACACTTGGTCGGCAAACGAACCATCCATAACGCGGCTTGGGTGGCCGGTCGCATTACCTAGGTTTACCAAGCGGCCTTCAGAAAGTAGAAGGATAAAGTCGTCAGCAGAATCAGAACGGAAAATCTGGTGTACCTGCGGCTTAATCTCATCCCAACGCCAGTTTTTGCGCATAAAGGCGGTGTCGATTTCATTATCGAAGTGACCAATATTACAAACCACAGCGCCGGTTTTAACGGCTTGCAGCATGTTTTTATCACAGACATCAGTGTTACCGGTTGTGGTCACAATGAGGTCGGTTGAGCCTAAAAGTTCTTTGTTAATGCAGCTTAATTCGCCAGTGTTGTTGCCGTTGATGTAAGGCGAAACCACTTCAAAGCCATCCATGCAGGCTTGCATCGCACAGATTGGATCAATTTCAGTGACTTTAACGATCATGCCTTCTTGGCGAAGCGATGCCGCAGAGCCTTTACCAACATCGCCGTAACCGATAACCAGTGCTTTTTTGCCGGCTAACAGGTGATCGGTAGCGCGCTTAATGGCATCGTTAAGTGAATGACGGCAGCCGTATTTGTTGTCGTTTTTCGACTTGGTGACCGAGTCGTTAACGTTAATGGCAGGAACTTTCAGTTCGCCTTTTTCAAGCATCTCAACCAAACGGTGAACACCGGTGGTAGTTTCTTCGGAGATGCCGTGAATTTGGTCGAGTAGACTTGGGTATTTGTTGTGAACCATTTCAGTCAGGTCACCGCCATCATCTAGGATGATGTTGGCATCCCAAACATCACTGCCGTCTTTTTCAGCCAAGATAGTTTGTTCAATACACCATAAAAACTCTTCTTCCGTTTCGCCTTTCCAAGCAAACACAGGAATACCAGCGGCAGCAATTGCCGCAGCAGCGTGATCCTGAGTTGAGAAGATGTTACAGCTAGACCAGCGAACTTCGGCGCCTAAATCGATCAATGTTTCGATTAGTACCGCCGTTTGAATGGTCATGTGAATACAGCCCATGATTTTGGCGTCTTTTAATGGCTGTTCTGCTTTGTATTTTTTACGCAGTGCCATCAGTGCTGGCATTTCACTTTCGGCAATGGCGATTTCTTTGCGGCCCCATTCGGCCAAGCTAATGTCGGCAACTTTGTAATCGGTGAAGGTAGTCATATCGGCGTCCTTAAATTTTTTAATAATGTGTTTTGCTGATTAGCTGTTCAGTGCTTTAGCCAGCTCATCGGCTTTATCGGTTTTTTCCCAACTAAAGCCTTCGCGACCAAAGTGGCCGTAAGATGCTGTTGGGCGGTAAATCGGCTTACGTAGATCAAGCATTTCGATAATGCCGCGCGGACGTAGATCGAAGTGCTGGCGAACCAGTTCAGAAATCTTGGCTTCGCTGATTTTGTGAGTGCCGAAGGTGTTGATCGAAATAGAAGTCGGCTCTGCAACACCAATAGCGTAAGAGACCTGAATTTCACATTTATCGGCAAGGCCGGCAGCGACGATGTTTTTAGCAACGTAACGACCCGCATAGGCAGCAGAACGGTCAACCTTACTTGGGTCTTTGCCAGAGAAGGCACCGCCGCCGTGACGGGCCATGCCGCCGTAAGTGTCGACAATAATTTTACGGCCAGTGACGCCGCAGTCGCCAACAGGACCGCCGATGATGAACACGCCCGTCGGGTTAATGTGGAACAAGGTGTCTTTGTGTAGCCAATCACTGGGTACCACTGGTTTGATGATTTCTTCTAATACCGCTTCGCGTAACTCAGGCAATTGAATGCTTTCATCGTGTTGGGTTGATAACACCACAGCATCAATAGCGACTGGCTTGCCGTTTTCATAGCGTAAGCTTATTTGCGATTTAGCGTCTGGTCGTAACCATTTGAGAGCGCCGTTTTTACGCAGCTTTGCTTGTTGCTCAACTAAGCGGTGTGCGTAGTAAATTGGCGCGGGCATTAGGGTATCGGTTTCGTTGGTGGCGTAACCAAACATCAGGCCTTGGTCGCCAGCGCCTAAATCTTTGTCTTCGGCTTCATCAACGCCGACGGCAATATCTGACGATTGCTTGCCAATGGCATTAAGTACCGCACAAGAGGCGCCATCAAAGCCGACATCTGAAGAGTTGTAGCCGATGTCTAAAATAACGTCGCGCACGATGTCTTCAAGGTCAACGTAAGTCGAGGTGCGGACTTCGCCAGCAACAACCGCCATACCAGTTTTGACCAGAGTTTCTACTGCAACGCGAGCATGAGGGTCTTCTTTGATGATGGCATCAAGGATGGCGTCAGAGATTTGGTCTGCCATCTTATCTGGGTGACCTTCTGAAACGCTCTCTGATGTAAACAGGTTATATTCGCTCATATTATTCCCTCAAGGTTTAATGTTCGTTGGCTGCGGCTCGGTAGACTTGTGTCTGCACTTGAAAGCCATTTCGCAGCGCTAAAAAGTTTGATTGACTGTGGCTAAACTGGTGACGTTTTGCCCACAGATGTAATTCATTCGGTTCAAAGCCCAGCCATTGGTCGCCACACTGTTCTCTTGCCCATTCTTGTTCGTGTTGGCAAAGATCGGTGATGATCAATAACCCTTCGGGCTTTAGTAACTTGGCGCACTGCGCGATCTCTTCTTCTGGCATCGGTACATGGTGTAACACCATATTGTAGAAGATGATGTCGTATTGATGCTGTTGCTGGTTGAGTAATTCGGTGCTGCCTTCAACCAGAGTTACGTTACTGTATTGCTGTGTTTGCTCAGCCGCTATGCTCAGCATAGCTGGTGAAATATCAAGACCAGTGACCTGATCGAAACGTTTCGCCAGTGCTGCTAAAAATTCGCCTTGGCCAGGGCCGACTTCTAATACGTTTGAATGGCCTGTTTGGTTTAGGCTATCAAGTAACTGAAGCGCTTCAGGACCGTAATGCTCGAATAACACAATGCGTTCTTGGTGCAGTTCGAATTGATCGGCATGATCAATAAAAAACTGCTTCGCCGATTGCAAACGCTCTTCACTGATGCGCTGTTGTTGTGCTTTTACATTGGCTGGCAACGGTTGGACATCAAGTTCACGAAACAGCCGCTGCTGAACTTCTAAAGCATCGCCAAGCGTGCGTCGATAAAAAATAGTATTGCCTTCGCGCCGCTTCTCGACCCAGCCAGCTTGGCTTAAAATTTTTAAGTGATGGCTCATGCCAGACTGCTTCACTTCGAGCATGTCGCTCAGCTCTAAAACCCCATAGGCACCGGTACCCAGCACTTGCAAAATGGAAATGCGGATTGGGTCGCCAATGGCTTTAAAAAATGTCGGTAATTGCGCTAGGTTCATGGTGGGAAAGATAGCAGCGCTATGGTCAATTGCAAGAACTATATCAAAATATTTTAATATAGTGCCTCATGACTGGTTTTCGGTTGGCTTGAGCATTTTTATTTTAACCAGCACAATGCGTTCAGGACCTGATAATTAACGCAGTGGTAGGCACATAGATGTATAAAACCTCGTCGATATGGCTGTTTTTGATCGGTATGACATTGGCGCTGCCTTCTACTGCAGTTGCCGAGCAAGCAAACAGGCGGCTGATAGCGGATGGCCTTTACCATAATGCAGCAACTAGCATCCTGTTATTGTTGCCAAAAAATACTCAGTGGTTTGAGCTCGATGTCGAGCCGAATGACAGCGACGATGCGTTATTTCAGCTGCAAGATGCCGATGGCCAGGTAAGTATCGTGGCATTTGAGTACCTTAATAACAGTATTTCTAATATTGCCAAGAATCGGCACATTCGTGTTTTGAACTCAGATAACGGTGTCGACTTTGGTTGTCAGGAGGCAATCACGCTGATCGACGCTGAACGTTACCGAGTGCGATCCGTGCAAAGCTGCATCCGTTCGGCTAGGTCTAATCAAACGGCTTATATCTCGACTCTGTTGCAAACCGATGATGCGTTATATGAAGTCTATTTTAACGTCCAAAAAAGCCCCGCCAATCTAGTAAAGGGTCTGATTCAGTCGGCACAAGGAGTGGATGTAGATGAACTCTAAGTTAATGGCCTTAATCTGGGCTGTGGTTGTCGCCTGTTGTGTTCAAGCTCAAGCCAGTATCCGCTATTCATTGGATAACGATGAGCTGATTCAATATGCCCTTGAACACATCAATGATCCGCCTGATGAGTTGACGATTGTGCTGCATCGTAAACGCTTCGACATTGACGGCAGCATCGTAAAGCGACGCGTGCAGGTTATTTGGTATTACCCAGATAACGATTCGATCGAAGATTACGGCACCGAGCAAATTCACTACAGCGGTTATGCCGATGACGTCGAAGTATTAGCTGTAGCCACAGTACGGCCCGATGGCACTGTGAAGCGCTTTAACCCCGACTTCGCGCAGCTATCGGACACCGATAATTACAACGCCTTTAATGATAATAAGGTCATCAACTTACCAGTACCTGGGCTCAGAACCGGCAGTTACTCGGTGCTTGATTATGTCATTACCACCGATAATCGACGCCAAGAGTCGGATATTTTTGAAACCGCCTGGGCGGGTTTTAGTGCACCGACGCAACGGCATGAGGTCTCGGTACACTGGCAGAATATCGATTTAAAGGTGCTCAACACCCATCCCGATTTGAGCTGTGTTAGCAAGCAACGCAGCTTTGTTTGTCAGGGCGATAACATAGCTGCCCCTAAAATCGACCGGCAAACCCTATGGCGCGACAAGTGGCAAGGGGTTTATATCGCATCGATGTCGGATTGGCAGCCAGTTGTTGAGAGTATGTCTGAGGCATTTGATAAGGCGTTTATTGATCAAACTGGGCTCGAACCGGTTTATCAGACATTAACCGCAGGCTTAACCAGCCAAGAAGAGATCGTCAGCGCACTGTACCGATTTGTCGCCGATGATATTCGTTATGTCTCGTTGTCGAATGCGGGCAATACACACACGCCTCACAGCATCGAGTCGATTATTGATAACCGCTATGGCGACTGTAAGGATAAGTCGGCACTGTTGCAGGCGCTAATGGACCGCGCCGGCATTGAGGCCTATCCGCGATTGGTGGCGACGAACCGTTCCAATATCGCCCAGATGCCGCTGGCGAGCGCGAATTATTTTAATCACATGGTGCTGTGCATTAAGCTCGACGGCCAAGAATATTGCTTAGATGCCACCGATAAAACCATCGACTGGCAATACACCTCAAGCTGGATTCAAAATCGAGCCAGCTTAGCGCTGGTGGATGGTGCGCAGCCTATGCCGATAAGCCCAGCGCAGTATCGTTGGCAAATGGATGTTATGACTCAGCTCGATTTTAACGAGCAAGGTGGTCAAACCGAAAAGCAAATACGTACTTATTATGGTGAATACGCAGCTTACATGCGCTCTAAGTTAACCGGGCTCGATGAAGAAGAAAGCAACGATTACCTACTTGAGCAATATCGAGATGTGGTCTCGGATATCGAACAGATTGAGCTTGATCAGCTCCCCGATTTGGATGCTGGTTACCAAGAGTTGAAGGTGCACACACAGGCGCAATTCGACCCCTTTGCGAATACCGATAAGTTATTGGCCTATGCGGAAGATGAGAGTTGGCTGCGCAATGAGCTAAATAGCTATGAAAACAATAATAAGTACGATGAGCTGTGGATAGCAGGGGTAAAACAGCGAAGTTTTGTACAGATAGATACCCAGGATATCTGGCAGCTAAGTAAGCCGGTGGCCAGTATCAACTTTACCAGCCAGTTTGGTGACTTTACTCGCAGTAGTCATATCTTAGGTGATCAGCTGTATATCATTACCAATTTACAAATCCCTCATCAGCAGGTGAGTCTTGAGCAAGCGGATCAGTTCAACCAATTTCTCGATATAGTGTTGGATCATTTGCGTTTCCATATTGAAGCCTTGCCCACTCATCCAGCAGCAGATTAATCGCGTTGTTTGCCTGCTGATTATTGCTGGTTGGTTATTTCGTCAATATAGCGGCGAAAAAGTGCATTTGGTTTTTGCCAGCAACGCCAAATTTTGGGACAATCAGCGCCCCATTGCGCAGTGCCGCAATGTCTTTGCCTCTAATGCCAAACTATATCGATAAAACGCGCGCCCAAAATTAAGGAAATAACGATAATGCCTTCTCGCAGTGATCTCGCTAATGCAATCCGTGCTTTAAGTATGGATGCCGTCCAAAAAGCCAAATCTGGCCACCCTGGTGCTCCAATGGGTATGGCTGATATTGCTCAGGTTCTATGGAGTGACTATTTAAAGCATAATCCAACTAACCCAACGTGGTTCGACCGAGACCGCTTTGTGCTTTCTAATGGTCACGGCTCAATGCTGATTTATTCACTGCTGCATCTTTCTGGCTATGACCTTTCTATTGACGACATTAAAAACTTCCGTCAAATGCATTCAAAAACACCGGGCCATCCTGAATACGGTTATACCCCAGGTGTTGAAACAACCACAGGTCCATTAGGCCAAGGTATTGCCAACGCTGTTGGTATGGCGCTAGCGGAGAAAACCCTCGCTGATCAGTTCAACCGTGAAGGCCATACGATTGTCGATCACAACACCTATGTGTTCTTAGGCGATGGTTGCATGATGGAAGGTATCTCGCACGAAGTCAGCTCACTTGCCGGTACTTTAGGTTTAGGTAAGCTGATTGCCTTTTACGATGACAACGGTATTTCAATCGATGGTGAAGTTGAAGGTTGGTTTACTGACGATACGGTAAAACGTTTTGAATCCTATGGTTGGCAAGTGATTCCAGCCGTTGATGGCCATAATGCAGAGCAAATAGCGGACGCGATTAAGGCTGCCAAAGCTAATACCGATCAGCCAACATTAATTTGCTGTAAAACCATTATTGGTTTTGGTTCGCCAAACAAAGAAGGTAAAGAAGATTGTCACGGTGCACCATTGGGTGACGATGAAATTGCCTTAACCCGTGAACGTCTTGGTTGGAAACACCTAGCCTTCGAAATTCCAGCAGACATCAAAGACGCTTGGGATGCGACTGAAAAAGGCGCAGCTTTCGAGCAAAACTGGCAGCAAGCCTTCGCAGCCTATCAGCAAGAATACCCTGAATTAGCGGCGGAGTTTTTACGCCGAATGAAAGGTGAGCTACCAGCAGACTTTGCTCAAACCGCACAGCAGTATATTGAGCAGGTGAATACGCAAGGCGAAACCATTGCCAGCCGTAAGGCATCACAAAACGCAATTGAAGCGTTAGCTCCAGCATTACCAGAACTACTGGGCGGCTCGGCCGACCTTGCTGGTTCAAACCTGACATTATGGAGCGGTGCAAAAGGCCTGACTGCTGATGATGCCTCAGGCAACTACTGTTTCTACGGTGTACGTGAATTTGGTATGTCGGCGATGATCAACGGTATTCAGTTACATGGTGGCTTAAAGCCTTATGGCGCTACCTTCTTTGTGTTTATGGAATACGCGCGTAACGCTATTCGCATGGCCGCATTAATGAAGCAGCCGGTGATTCATGTTTACACTCACGACTCTATCGGTTTGGGTGAAGATGGCCCAACGCACCAACCTGTTGAGCAACTTGCAGCCATGCGTGCAACGCCAAATTTAAATACTTGGCGTCCAGCGGATGCTGTTGAAAGTGCGGTGGCTTGGGTTTGTGCAATCGAAAGCAAAGAAACGCCAAATGCGATGGTGTTTTCTCGACAGGGCTTACCGCATCAGCCTCGTACAGCTGAGCAGTTAGCGAATATTCGTAAGGGTGGCTATGTACTGCAAGCTGCCGAACAACCTGATGCCGTACTACTTGCGACAGGTTCAGAGCTTGGTTTAGCGGTTGAAGCTGCTGAGCTATTGCGCGCGCAAGGCAAACAGATTCAGGTTGTTTCTATGCCCTGTACGGACGTCTTCGACGCTCAAGATGCCGCCTATAAAGAGTCGGTTTTACCAACAGGCGTTAAGCGCTTTGCAATTGAAGCCGCGGCGAAAGACTTCTGGTACAAGTACGTTGGCCTAGAAGGCGGAATCGTTGGCATGGAAAGCTTCGGCGAGTCAGCACCAGCGGCTGAATTGTTTGAGCATTTTGGTATTACAGCCAAAGCGCTTGTTGAGCTAGTGTTAGAGAAAGCCTAATCACTGAGCTAAACAAGTCAGAACAAAAAAAGGGCTAACAGTTAGCCCTTTTTTGTGCCTGATAGAAACAAGTTAAATATCAATAGTGACTAGCTCAAATAGGTTGCTATCGCATTTTTGGCGACGCTCGACTCAACTAGCTGTAGGTCAGCATCCTTAGTGGTGCGATCTTTTTTCCAGTTAGTCGTGGTGGCTTGGCAGTGCAAGTAATTAAAGTCTGTTGTTTCGGTGAGCAGAAAGTAGCCACCGCCAAAGCGGTGTACTGCCCAGCCAAAGCGATTGATAAAGCCTTTGCCGTTAACGCACCATTTGGTGTTGCCATAATTGAAGTCTTCTTTAACGAGAGTGTGATCGCGATGCGAATAAGCTGCACCATCGTCACCGGCAGGGTAGGTTTTGATTTCTCGAAATGAAATCGCGCCCCAAAAGGAATTAACCGCAGCGTCAAAAACATTCTGCTCGGTATTTTTAATGACCAGCTCATCAATATCGACACTTAAAACTGCCCGAGCGTCGCTAAATAGATCGCGTTTCACCAAGTTCATCATTGAGGTTTGTAGGAATCGCGGGCTAATTTCGAATCTAGAGCTCCAATTAGAAGGCCCGTATGGGAAGTCTGCGCCTAGCACGGTTGCAGCCTTCAGGCCTTTAATCGACTCAAGCTCAGCTAACAGCTGTTCTTTGGTGTAGTCGGTTGAGCCGTTATCAATGATGCAGACGCCTTCTAAACCGTGGGCTTTTACATGGTATTCAACCCAGTCTTTAATCCAAGACAGCTGGTTGTTTTTGTTCATGGCTAAGGCGCAATTTAAGCCTGCAAACAGTTCTGAAATACTGGTACGTGGCGTAATTTCAGTACTGAAATGGGGGTGTTGGATGCTTAATTTAGCATCAGCTGGTGCGCGGAATGAAATCTGATCGCAGCGCTGCCAAGTATTGCGCTTAATGCGGCCTCGAAAACGTTTGCCATTTACATACAGGTGTTTGCGCATAACAAACCACAGATTAAGAAAGCGTGGTGCGGTAATGATGAAAGATTTCGTTTTAGCAACATAGACACAGTCATAAAACAGCGTTTGCTGGTCGTAACGTTCTAAATAATGCTCTGTCCAGCGCTCTTCTGAGCGAACATGCTTGCGTGATAGGCCGCTGTTTTTGGGCAGCACAACGCCGGGTAAGTCGATAATTTGAAAAGGGTTCATAGTTACCTTTGGCATATTTAAATTTCAGCCAGCAGTATACTCATTGAAACCACAATATAGCGAGTTACGGCAATAACATAGGGACGCCTCGCTCAATTTAAAACGGCACTAGAACAGATGTTTTACAGTGGTCAGTTCATGACTTGACTGATCGGTTGGGTTTTTGCTCATTATTAGTGCTTTTTGCAAAAGACGGCTCGCTTCCGGCTTCATCATCGGGCTCAATAACACGCTTTCTGCTGACAAGTTGATTGCAATGGTTGCAAAAATAGCTAGAACTGCCGCAAGAACAGACGTGTTCGAGTGGCTTTTTACAATCTGGGCACAGTTTTGGCATGGTGATTCCTCCGGCTATATTAGTGTAGCCATTTTATACAGGCGCGCAGGTTGCAGACTGATCAGTCGCAATCGCGTAAAAGATAGCACTGCGATGTGGTTTGTTTCACATAATTAAATGATGACAAACCAGTATAGTCGCGATGAAACGACTGGTTGTACGTGTATAATGCAGTCGAAGTTTTTGCCATGCCTCAATAGTTAGAAAGAAAGGGTGTCTTAGCGCCTGACGTTGTAACTTCTGTAGCTGACAATCTCAATGTTAAACACCGAAAGGGGATTTTAAATGAAAGCGAACTTTAAAGCTGGCTTAGCTGCTTTATCGATTTTATCGACAGTATTTATTTTGAGCAGTTGTGATAATGCCGAAGAGGAAACTGCATCGGCATCAGACTCATTCAAACCAGCGGTTATTTATGACACAGCCGGTAAGTTTGATAAGTCGTTCAACGAAGCGGTTTTCCGTGGTGGCGTAGAACAGTTTAAATTAGACAAAGGCGTTGAGGTTGCAGAATTTGAACCGCAAAACGAAGAGCAGCGTGAGCAAGGTTTACGTACGCTAGCACAGCGTGGTCAAAGCCCAATCGTTGCTGTTGGTTTCAACATGCAGTCTGCGGTACAAAAAGTAGCCGAAGAATTCCCAGAAACACAGTTTGCTATTATCGACTCAGTTGTCGACCTACCAAACGTTCAGTCAATGTTGTTTGCTGAGCACGAAGGTTCATTCCTTGTTGGTGCGTTAGCGGCGATGGCTTCTGAAACAAACAAAGTTGGTTTTGTCGGCGGTATGGACATTCCTCTAATCTCTAAATTTGCTTGTGGTTATGAGCAGGGTGCTAAGTATGTTTCTGCTGATGCAGAAGTCTTCCAAAACATGACTGGCTCTACGCCAGCTGCATTTGGTGACCCAGCACGTGGTTCAGAACTTGCTAAATCACAAATCGCTAAAGGCGCAGACGTTGTCTTTGCTGCCGCTGGTGGTACTGGCTTAGGTGTTTACCAAGCTGCGAAAGACGAAGGTGTTTATGCCATCGGTGTTGATTCAAACCAAAACTATATTCAGCCAGGTTCTATGTTGACCTCTATGGTTAAAAAAGTTGGCTTCGCTAGCTATACCACTTGGGCTGAAGCGCTAGAAGGTGATTGGCAGCCAGGCATTAAAGTGTTTGACCTAGCCTCTGGTGGTGTTGATTACGCAATTGATGAGTACAACGAATCATTGATTACTGCAGAAATGAGCTCAACTGTTGAGTCTATTAAAGCAGACATCATTGCCGGTAACATCACGGTTCATGATTACACAGCAACGATGTCTTGCGACTACTAAGTTGCTTGGCTTAATTTGCTAAAACTCTAAACAGCACCGCACTGGTGCTGTTCTAATAAAAAGCAGGTTAGCGCCTGCTTTTTCCTGTTGTAAACCATGGTTACTATTAGCTCCAAACTAATTCGACCAAAAAGACGAAGAATTCGGGTGAGTCATGACTGCTCAAACACAGGTTGCTGCAAAACCAGCAATTGAGTTATGCGGTATTGATAAGCGTTTTGGCGCGGTTCATGCCAATAAGAACATCGATCTCAAAGTAGCGAAAGGCACTATTCACGGCATTGTCGGTGAAAACGGTGCGGGTAAATCAACGCTGATGAGTATCATCTATGGCTTTTATGAGGCCGATAGTGGAGAAATCCTTATCGACAATAAAGTCACAAAGATTGCAGATTCTAAAACTGCAATTGCCTCAGGTATTGGCATGGTGCACCAGCACTTTATGTTAATTCAAAATTTCACTGCTTTAGAAAACGTCATTCTTGGCGCCGAGTCTGGCGTGATGCTTAACGTCAGTTTAGATAAAGCGCGTAAGGAACTCACACGCCTTGCATCCGAATATGGTTTGGATGTGCCATTAGATGTACCGGTAGAACAGTTGTCTGTCGGTATGCAACAACGTATTGAAATTCTTAAAGCGCTTTATCGAGGCGCGAAAGTTTTGATCTTAGATGAGCCGACCGGTGTGCTAACGCCACAAGAGGCGGAGCATCTATTTAAAGTCCTTGAAGCACTGAAAAAGCAAGGCAGTACCGTCATTATCATTACCCATAAGCTACAAGAAATTATGGCGATCACTGATAACGTCAGCATTATGCGTCGCGGAGAAATGGTCGGTCATGTGAAGACCGCAGAAACCAACCGTGAACAGTTGGCTGAGATGATGGTGGGTCGCAAAGTATTATTGAATGTGAATAAAACGGCAGCCAAGCCAACCGATACTTTACTGAAAGTAAATCACTTATCTTGGCAGGATGATGCTGGCGTGCAGCGTCTAGAAGATGTTGCTTTTAGTGTGCGTGCTGGTGAAATCGTTGGTATTGCTGGTGTCAGTGGTAATGGTCAGTCGGAGCTTTTAGAGCTGCTTTCTGGCATCAAAGATATTCAGCAGGGTTCGGTTGAAGTTGCTGGTACCCAGTTAGATCAGGATAGCCAGATGACGCCAGAACAATTACGTGCGATTGGCGTGGCACATATTCCTGAAGACCGTCATAAGATGGGCTTAGTTAATTCTTTTGCCGCTGATGAGGCTTTTATTCTCGGTTATCACCGAGCTGACCAATATAACGGCAAGCTGTTAATGGATCAGGCCGCTATTCGCAAAGACTGCGCGGAAAAAATGCAGAAGTGGGATGTTCGTCCGCAGGACCCAAAATTAAAAGCGGCGAACTTCTCTGGCGGTAATCAACAAAAATTAGTGATTGCCCGTGAGATGGAACAAAAACCAGATGTTTTATTGGTTGGACAGCCAACGCGAGGCGTTGATATTGGCGCAATCGAGTCAATACACAACCGAATTATTGAGATGCGGGATGCCGGAAAAGCGGTGTTACTTGTGTCTGTAGAGTTAGAAGAAATTATGAGTTTGGCCGACAGAATTTTAGTGATGTTCGATGGCAAAATTGTCGGTGAAGTACCAGCAAGCAAAGCTAATGAACAAATATTAGGTTTAATGATGGCGAATATCGTTCCAGACGAAGTTAAGGCCTTGCAACAGGAGGCAGAAGCATGAGTCAGCAAGAAATCCCAAATTGGGTGTCCATCGTTATCGTACCGATTGTCAATATTATCTTGGCTGCTATCGTTTCTGGCTTTGTCTTTTTATACCTAGACATCAACCCTATCGATGCAGTGAGCACCATGGCGTATGGCGCATTTGGTAGCTCATATGGCTGGGGCTATACGCTTTATTACACCACTAGTTTTATCTTTACCGGATTGGCCGTCGCGGTCGCGTTTCACGGCAGCATGTTTAACATCGGCGGTGAAGGTCAGGCCTATATTGGTGCGCTGGGTGTAGGTTTGGTGTGTTTGTTTTTAGGTGGCAAGGTGCCATTTTTATTGCTGCTACCAATGAGCATTATTGCTGGCGGCTTGTTTGGCGCTTTGTGGGCATTTATCCCTGCGTGGTTGGCGGCTAACCGTGGTTCCCATGTTGTGATTACCACCATCATGTTCAACTTTATTGCGGCATCCTTGATGGCGTTTTTATTAGTTGAAGTGCTTAAGCCTGCTGGTTCAATGTCGGTTGAGACGGCGGTTTTTGATCAGGCAGCATGGATTCCTAAGGTGTTTGAAGTAGCAGGTAGCTTTGGAATTAAGATGCAGCGTTCGCCGCTTAATCTATCCATTATCTGGGCGCTTATATGTTCTGTATTTGTTTATATCTTTATTTGGAAAACCAAATGGGGTTATGAGATTCGCGCCATGGGGCAAAACGCCTCTGCAGCTGAATACGCAGGTATTAGCCTGAATAAAACCATCATTATGACCATGCTGATTTCTGGTATGTTGGCCGGATTTTTTGCACTCAATGTGGTTCAGGGTGAAGCGCACCAGATCAAATTAAGTTTGGTTAATGGCATGGGCTTTACCGGTATTGCTGTGGCACTGATGGGTCGTAATCACCCAGTGGGGATTTTGTTCGCAAGTCTGTTGTTTGGTTTTTTATACCAAGGTGGCGGCGAGCTTCAATTTGAATACGGTGTCGATCCAAGAATCATTGTTGTGTTGCAAGGTCTGGTGATTTTGTTCTCAGGCGCACTGGAGCATATGGCGAAACATCCGGTAGAAAGGGCTTATTTGATGTTGACGGGTAAATTTAACAAAACCGAACAAGAAGGAGCCTAAAAGATGGAATATTTTCAAACCGTTATTCTAATTTTAGATGCGACTTTACGAGTTGCGACGCCGCTTATTTTTGCTGCGTTAGCAGGCTTGTTTTCTGAGCGTTCGGGTGTTGTTGATATTGGCCTTGAAGGCAAAATTTTAGCCAGTGCCTTTGCTGGAGCTGCCGCAGCTTACGTATTTAACTCTCCTTGGATGGGTTTAATTGTCGGCGTTTTAGTGTCTGTTTCATTAGCCATGCTGCATGGCTTTGCAACCGTGACACACCGAGGTGATCAAGTTGTCTCTGGCATGGCAATTAATATTTTAGCCATGGGCCTAACCGCCTCGTTGGGTAATTTTTGGTTCCATCAGGGTGGCAATACGCCAAACCTAGTGAATGCGTTAGAGAATATCGATGCGCGTTTTACTACGATCGTATTTCCTTTTGCTGAGCAGCTGAAAGATGTGCCCATTATTGGCGGCATCTATTCTGAGTTGTTATCAGGCCATTTTTTATTGGTTTATTTAGCGTTAGCAGCGGTACCGCTGTCGTGGTTTGTACTATTTAAAACACGTTTTGGTTTGCGTTTGCGGGCGGTAGGTGAAAACCCAACCGCTGTTGATACCGCAGGTATTTCGGTTGTTGGTATGCGCTATATGGCGTTAGCAATCTGTGGTGCCTTAGCGGGTTTGGCTGGTGTTTACTTGTCGGTTGCCGTAACAGCACAGTTTTTACCGAACATGTCAGCTGGTAAAGGCTATATGGCTTTGGCGGCGTTGATCTTTGGTAAGTGGCGTCCTCGAGGAGCCTTGTTAGCCTGTTTGATGTTTGGCATATTGCAGGCCATTGCTGACCGCTCACAGGGTGCGATGATTGGTAGTGTAGAAATTCCAGTGCAATTAATTGAAGCGCTGCCTTATATCCTAACCGTTGTGTTACTCGGTGGCTTTATCGGAACCGCTATCGCGCCGAAGGCCATTGGTAGACCATACGTTAAAGAGCGTGAGTAAGTTTTGATAACCGCTTAGATTTAAAGCCCGCTATATGCGGGCTTTCTTTTTTGTACTTGCAATAAAAAATGATCTAGCCTAAATTGCTTACCACTGCTCGAATGGTTCGTGCAGAAACCCGAATGGCAACCTTATGATCAAGCAGATTTAACAAGGACATCCTCCATGAGTTTCATCTTAAGCTACATCATCGTTAGCGCATTTTTTGCGCCTAAAGGTTATTGCTAACGGGCAGATTTTTGCAAACTGGCCCGTAGCAAAGCGGGTTATTTGATTGTATTCAAGGCTCGCATTATGCGGGCTTTTTTATTTTCGAATAAAAATCCCGCAAACAATAAATTTAAGGGATTTTTAATTGTGAATACGCACGTTGAACACAAAAATCGTTTTTTACTGAACCTGATACAACAAAAAAAATGGTATTACTTGGGTTCGGTGTTAAGTGTTGGTTTAGCCAGTTATTTTTTGTATTTGGTACCTACCATTGGCCGTATCGCTATCGATCAAATTGTCAGCGACAGCGCAGCTGTTGATGGTGATTTAACAGCGCAACTTTTTGCACTCTTTACTTCTGTCCACGAAAAGCCCGAGCAACTGCTGATGGCCGGGTTGGCCATTGTCTTGGTCACTGCCTTTGCTGGGCTATTCATGTACTTAAAAGATTATCTCGCTGCAACGGCGTGTGAAGATACCATTCAAACACTGCGCAATCGTCTGTTTGAGCATTTGCATAAATTAGATGAACGTTACCTCAGCAAAGCCGATAGCGGTGACCTAGTGCAACGCTGTACATCGGATATCGATACCTTGCGTGAATTTTTAACATTGCAGGTGATGAACATCGGCCGCACGGTCGTGTTGGCGCTGATCATGGTTCCGTTGATGTTTATGCAGCATGTTTGGATGTCGGTGTTGTCGTTATTTTTAGTGCCGGTAGTAATTTATTTTGCTTGTACGTTCTATGTTCGAATTCGAGGTTTGTTTCAGCAGGTCGATGACGCAGAAGGTGAGCTGACGACGATTGTGCAAGAAAACCTGACCGGCATTCGCGTTGTTCGAGCGTTCGCACGGCAACAGCATGAGTGTGACAAGTTTGATCATTACAATCGAAAATACAGTGATTTGAATTACCGACTGCTGTGCATGCTCGCTAACTTTTGGTCGACGGCTGACATATTGTGTTTTTGTCAGAATGCTATTTTGCTGTTTGGCGGCGGTTGGCTGGTGGTGAATGATTATGTCTCGATCGGAACCTACTTTGCCTTTATCGGTTACATCAACATGCTGATCTGGCCAATTCGTCAGTTGGGTGAGGAGTTGAGTGAAGCCGGTAAAGCAACGGTTGCAATCAATCGCATTCAGCAAATATTGGATGCGCCAGAAGAAGTTGAACAGCAATCGTTGGTTGATTTGCCAGATGATTTTACCGCCGATATTGAATTTGATTCGGTAAGCTTTTCATTTGATCAGCAAAAACCGGCATTAAACAATGTCAGCTTTAAGGTTGCGGCCGGCGAAACCATTGCCATTGTTGGCCCAACGGGCGCCGGTAAGTCAACTTTGATCCAACTGTTGATGCGTCTGCAAGATTACCAACAGGGTTCCATCACTGTTGGTGGTATCGAGCTGAATCGTATTGCGCGTCAACAGATTCGTCAGCGCATTAGCACTTTATTGCAAGAGCCGTTTTTATTCAGTCGCTCGTTGCGCGATAACATTAAGCTGGGGCATAAGTTGGCAACCGATGAGCAGATGGTTACCGCGGCCAGCGATGCTTCGGTGCACCACACAATTAAAGCATTTAAACAGGGTTATCAAACCCTTATTGGTGAGCGTGGCGTTAGCCTAAGCGGCGGTCAAAAGCAGCGCGTGACGTTATCGAGAACGCTACTTAAAAAAGCAAAAATGCTGGTATTGGACGACACCTTAAGTGCCGTTGATTCTGATACGGAGCATAAAATTATTTCAGCCCTGCATAAAAAACGAGGTGAACAGACGCTGCTGATCATTACTCACCGCATCAGTGTTTGCCAACAGGCCGACCGTATCTTTGTGATGCAAGATGGTTGTTTGGTTGATAGTGGCAGTCACCAAGCGTTGCTATCTCGGCCAGGGTTTTATCAACAGTTGTGGCAAATACAAGCCGATCAACAACAGGCTGCTGATCAGCCGAATTTGGTTTAAGGAGTGATGATGAATACTCAAGATCAAACCGTACAAGCTGGCTCAGCGAACGACGCAGCCTCAGCTCAACAGAGCGCCGACAGCCAAATGGAAGAGATGCAAATCGACAACAGAGCGGCAGAAAACAGCACGCCAGCACAAAAGGGTGCTTGGAAACGATTGTTTTGGATGTGCTATCAGCCACATAAAAAACTATTTCATAAGATCATATTTCTTGCACTCTGTTGCGCCATGATAGAAGCCAGCTTAACACTGGTAACTAAAGCGGTGGTTGATGACATGGTGGCTTTAGGGCCAGAGATTAATTTGCAAAAGTATGCGCTGCTGTACTTGGCGATGATTGCTGTATTTGTCAGCTGTATTCGTGCGTTTATCCGTATTACTGGCCGACTATCTTCTGAGTTGATGTACTCATTACGCAAACAAACCTTTGAGCACTTACAAAGTTTATCGTTTTCGTTTTTCGATAAGAATGCCGTCGGCTGGTTGTTGTCCCGTGTGACTTCAGACATCGCGCGTATTGCCAGAGTTATCGCTTGGGGCACGCTGGATTTATTTTGGGGAGTGCCCTTTATCATTGCCATCTTTACAGTGTTGTTGGTGTTGGATTTAAAAGTGGGCTTGACCGTTTTAGCGTTGTTCCCGTTATTGGTCGCAGTGGCGTGGCTTTTTAATACCAAAATTCTTAAAAGTTCACGCAAGGTTAGGCGCACTAACAGCCGGCTCACCGCTATCTACAATGAAAGTATTGCCGGTATTCAAACCAGCAAGGTGTTGAACCGAGAGCAGGAGAATTTGCAGGCATTTAAGGTTGATAGCGCGATGATGCACAAACAGTCGAAGCACAACCTGCTGTTAACCTCTGCGTTTTATCCGTTTATTAATCTGTTTATCTCTGTCGCCATCGGTGTTGGTCTGTGGCTTGGCGGCATCGAGGTATTGGTTGGTACGTTAACGCTGGGCTCGTTAGTGGCCTTTATGACTTATGCCAGAATGTTGATGGATCCAATGTTAGAGGTTTCTGGAAAATTAGCAGAATTACAACGAACCACTGCCTGTGTCGAGCGAGTGGTTGGGCTGCTGGATGTTGAGCCAGAGATCAGCGATTCGCACTACGTGCGCCAAAAGATGGTGAATGCGATGGCGGCCGGTAGTAATGTCATTGATGGTGGTGATGAGACTATAAGCAGCATTGAATTCAATGATGTGAGTTTTGCTTATAAACAAAACGAGCCGGTGTTGTCGTCGTTTAATTTTAAAACAGAGGCAGGCAAAACCATCGCATTGGTTGGTGCAACCGGCAGTGGTAAATCGACTATCGTGAATTTATTGGCTCGCTTTTATGAACCGACGTCTGGCGAGCTTAAAATAAATGGTCTCGATTATCGTCAGCGCAGTTTGGCCTGGTTGCAATCCAATTTCGGCATTGTGCTGCAAACGCCGTTCTTATTTACTGGCAGTGTTGCGTCTAATATTCGCTACGGTAAGTTGGATGCCAGCGATGAAGAGGTGATCGCTGCAGCGAAGGCGGTCAACGCGCATGAGTTGATCATGAAGATGGAACATGGCTATCAAACGCAGGTTCAGGAAGGTGGCAACAACTTATCGACTGGGCAAAAGCAATTAATCTCCTTTGCTCGTGCCATTATTCATAATCCACAGATATTAATTATGGATGAGGCAACATCGTCGGTTGACACACAAACTGAGCATCTGTTGCAGCAAAGCTTAAAGGCGGTTTTAAAAGGCCGAACCAGCTTTGTCATTGCGCATCGACTATCGACCATTCGCGCGGCCGATGAAATTTTGGTAATCGATAAGGGCGAGTTGATTGAGCAAGGTGACCACCAGGCTTTGATGAATAAGCAGGGTGTTTATTATGGGCTCTATCAAAAACAATTTCAGACTGAGCAGCAGGCATCCTTGTTGACTCAATAACAAAAGCAGGAGGTACGATAATGAGTGTTCATCCTAGTGGGCTAATCTTGGTTGTGTTTTCGCTGCTAGCCAGTGTTGTTAGCGCCGACGATCAACCCAATATTTTGCTTATTATTGCTGATGACATGGGTGTCGATGCCTCTGCTTGTTATTCGTTGGGCGATCAACAGGCGAATATGCCCACCATTGAGGCTATGTGTCAGCGTGGCAAGGTGTTTGAAAATGCCTATGCAGCGCCCTTGTGCTCACCGACACGGGCGACGATTATGTCGGGCCAATATGGTTTTCGCACCGGTGTTGGTTCGGCCATTACCAAGCTTAATGCACAGGGGTTATCGACTGATACCCCCAGTCTTTTCGATCTCCTCGCTGACACCGATTACAGTGCCAATGTAATCGGCAAGTGGCATTTGGCTGGAATGGATGAAGGCTTCGACCACCCAGCTGCTTTAGGTGTTGAAGAATTTTGGGGCTTGTTCAGCGGTTCATTGAAAGACTATCAACATTGGACGGCGGTGTCCGCTGGTAAAGAGGAATCGGTAAATGAATACGCAACCACAGCCATTACCGATCAGGCTTTAAGCTGGATTGGCGAACAGCAAAATCCTTGGTTTTTGTGGCTAGCCTATACTGCGCCGCATACACCATTCCATTTGCCTCCGAGCGATCTACACAGCGCGACTGACTTAACTGGTGGCACTCAGGCGGATATCAATAAAAACCCTACCGCCTATTACAACGCCATGCTGCAAGCATTAGATACAGAAATCGGCCGACTACTGGCTTCAATGTCGGCTGATGAACGTGAAAATACCATCGTTATGTTTATCGGTGATAACGGTACGCCTGGCCGAGTAGCGCGTTCCGTTTATGGCGCTAAACGAGCCAAGGGTTCTATCTATGAAGGTGGCGTGCATGTGCCATTTATTGTTTCTGGCCCCAATATCGAGCCCGGTCGCATGACCGATTTAGTACAAACATCGGATCTGTTTAGTACCATTGCCAGCTTAGCTGGAGTTCGAGTGAGCCAGCCAGATAGCTTTGATTTTAGTCCGGCACTTTATGGCGATAAGAGCGCACGAGATTATATTTATGTTGAACATTTTGGAGTCGCGAGTTCGCAGCAGCGAGCCAATGTTTATGGTTGGGCGATTCGTCAGGGTGATTATAAGCTGTTGCAAAAACAGGATGCTGAGTCTGAGCTCTACAACTTAGCGACAGATCCTTATGAACATGAGGATTTATTCGCCGATGGTAAGTCTAATCAAGAATTGGTGATTGAAGCTAATATCATGGCTATTTATCAGGCGATAAAAAAGTGACTTGAAGCCTGAGCTTCAAGTCACAAGGTGGTGCTAATGAAGAAGGTACACAGCTAAGAAGCTAAGCTCTTAGCTGTTTTATTACTTAACCGCGCAGTAGGTAGTCGTATGCGGCAAGGGCTGCTTTCGCGCCTTCACCCATGGCAATGACGATTTGCTTATAAGGCACGGTGGTGACATCACCAGCGGCATAAATGCCCGGCTCGCTGGTTTCGCCTTTTTCGTTAATCTCAACTTCGCCATAGGCAGTACGATCAACAACGCCTTCCAAGAAAGAGCTGTTAGGCACCAAACCAATTTGTACGAAGACGCCAGCAAGGTCGACGCGACGAATATCGCTGGTGGCACGGTCTTGGTAATCGATACCAATAACTTTACCGCCTTCGGCGACGACTTCTTTTGTTGCTGCGTTTTTAATAATGCTGATGTTGTCGCGCTTTTCAGCTTGGTCAATCAGTACTTGGTCAGCTTTTAATTCCGGCGCAAATTCTAAAACGGTTACCGACTTAACAATACCGGCTAAATCCAGAGCCGCCTCGATACCGGAGTTACCACCACCGACAACCGCAATGTCTTTACCCTTAAAGAACGGGCCGTCACAGTGTGGACAGTAAGCAACGCCTTGGCCGATGTTTTCTTTTTCGCCAGGAACACCAAGTTCACGCCATTTAGCACCAGTAGCGATGATGATGGTTTTGGCTTCGATAACTTCACCAGATGAAAGAGTGACTTTTTTAACGTCGCCTTTTTCAATTGACTCAACACGGAAGTGCTCACGCTTAGTGATGTTGTAGTCGTTCATATGTTGCAACAGGTTGTTAGAAAGCTCAGGGCCTGTTGTTTTAGAAACCGAGATTAGGTTTTCGATACCCATCGTATCTTGTACCTGACCACCAAAACGGTCAGCAACAATGGTAACTGCCAAGCCTTTACGTGCTAAATAGATAGCCGCTGCAGCACCGGCTGGGCCACCGCCAATTACGACGGAATCTTGCAGTGGTAGCTGCTCTGCTGGTGCCGTTGCTTGCGCAATATTCGGATACTGAGCAATGAGTTTTTCAATAATTTGAGCGGTATCGATCTTACCGTTGGCAAAGCTTTCACCGTTGAGATAAACCGACGGCACACCTTGAATATTTCGCTCTTCAATGACTTCTTTAAATAATCCACCATCGATCATTTCTGATTGGATGTTTGGATTAAGTACGGCAAATTGGTTCAGCGTCTGCACAACTTCTGGGCAGTTGTGGCAAGAAAGGCTGATGAAGACTTCAAATTTAAGCGGCTCGCTGATGCTGCGTACTAAGCTTTTAATGTTTTCGTCGAGTTTCTGTGGCTCGGTGTCAGCATGTAAAACCGCCAAGACTAAAGAATTAAACTCGTGACCACCGGGAATACCAGAAAATAAAATGCCGGTGGATTGGCCGTCAACTTCAATTTGGAAGGTAATGGGACTGCGTGCAACATCACTGATGTCGCGTTCTTCAAAGCTGAGTTTGTCGGAGGCAGAAACGAAGCCTTGTAAAAAATCAACAAGTTCGGCGCGTTTGCTGTGTTCGCCTGTGTTTAATACCAGGCTAACAGAGCGAGAAAGATTTGCTGTGTAGCTTTTAAGTGCAGATAAAATGTCGTTCGTTAACATGGTTAAACCTTTAAAGTGCAGTAGACCCTACGTTTTAACGCATAGTTAAAAAGACGTATTGTCTAAAATCATGTTTGTTAAAAAATTAAGGCGGCTGAATAGCCGCCTTTTAGCTATCGAACTAGCTTAGATTTTACCAACTAGGTCTAGGCTAGGCGTTAGAGTTGCTTCGCCTTCTTCCCATGCTGCTGGGCAAACTTCGCCGTCATGGTTTTGAACATACTGAGCCGCTTTAACTTTACGTAGCATGTCTTTTGCAGAACGACCGATACCTAGGTCGTGGATTTCAGCAACTTTAACAACACCTTCTGGGTTTGCTAAGAAAGTACCACGTAATGCTTGGCCTGCTTCTTCGATCATGATGTCGAAGCCACGAGTGATCGCGCCAGTCGGATCGCCGATCATTGGGTAGTTGATTTTGCCAATCGCTTCACTGTGTTCGTGCCATGCAGCGTGAACGAAGTGGGTGTCAGTAGAAACAGAGTAAACTTCAACATCTAGGGCTTTTAGTTCGTCGTAAATTTTAGCCATGTCTTCAAGTTCAGTCGGGCAAACAAAGGTGAAGTCTGCAGGGTAGAACAAGAAGATCGACCATTTACCTTTAACGTCTTCTGATGAAATGGTTTTGAATTCACCATTGTGGAACGCTTCAGCGGTAAACTGAGGGATCTCTTTATTAATAATAGACATGCATATACTCCATTAGCTTAGTTAGTTTAATTAGGCTGAAAAACATTGATCAGCATTGATGAGGATAATAAGGTTGTTTGAATCTTTGTTGAATTAGAATTATTAAATATTGATGTTCGATTTTTTCGAATGTATAAAGCACTTAGTATTCTAGGATTCGGTTCATCTATATGATTTCGCTAAAACAGCTCAATTATGCACTCGCTGTATCGCAAACACGTCACTTCAGAAAAGCATCGCAGCTGTGTAACGTATCACAGTCGGCGCTCAGTTCAGCAATATCAGAACTAGAATCGCAGCTTAATGTACAGATTTTTGAGCGAGACAACAAAAAGGTTTTGCTGACCCCGCTTGGCGAGCAGATATTAGAGCGAGCTCAGCAGGTGATGACACAGATTGATGATATCGAGCAGCTGGCAAAAAGCCACACCAAACCGTTGAGTCAGCCGATGAGTTTAGGTGCAATCCCGACCATTGGCCCTTATCTGCTACCGCAAGTGTTACCCGCCTTACGCAGTGCTTACCCCGACTTAGAGCTAACCATCGTCGAAGAGCAATCTTCGGTCCTGGTTGAAAAAGTAAAAAGAGGCGAGCTCGATACGGCGGTTTTGGCATTGCCTTTTGATACCGACGGTCTTCTGTGTTTTGAGTTTTGGCAGGAAGACTTTTTTGCACTGAGCCATAAAGATCTGCAACCAGCAGATGTGAATAGTATCGATCGTGAGCAGCTGCAAAAGTCTAAGCTGTTATTGTTAAAAGAAGGTCATTGTTTAACCGACCATGCGTTAGATGTTTGCAAAATACCACGCCCTAAAAATGAGAAAACACTCGCCGGAACCAGCCTGTACACGCTAGTTCAAATGGTGGCAGGTAAGATGGGGACCACGCTGGTACCAGAAATGGCGTTGCCTTTTTTGTTACCGCACAACCCTGAGTTGCGAGCTTTTCGTTTGGCAGAGCAAGGGCCGCACCGTCGCCTTGCTTTCATTGTCAGGCCTAATTATGCCGGCTTATCGAGTGTTGAATTACTGAAAAAATTGTTTGTTGGTCAGCTGTCGCTAAATGCACAGAGTTGATCGTTTTTTTCGATGCTGAGCTGCTAATTTAAGCGATAGCTAATCTCATCTGAGTGCTAAATACTAACTCGGGTCAGCCACGGGAATAGAAACATGACTCAGTATCAGGACTCAAAAAAACAACTCGTAAAAACCAACACCGTTAAGCACAGCATGTCAGTGAATGACTGCAATTACACAGATAATTATTACGGTGATTGTGTTTGTCTGACTGCTCAGCTAAAACCAGCCGAGAAAAAGAAGCGCGCGTAAGCGGCTAAAAGAACCAAAGCCCCCAGTTAAGCGAGAGTCACTAAATGAGTGATCCGTTAGCTGGGGGCTTTTTTAGATGAGCTAAGGCTGCAATTAGCCTTTCATGCTGTTAAAGAATTCATCGTTGGTTTTGGTCTGTTTCAATTTACCAATTAAGAATTCAATAGCCGCAACATCTTCCATCTCTGCTAATAACTTACGCAGAATCCACATGCGTTGCAGTTCTTCTGGCGAGGTTAGCTTATCTTCACGGCGTGTGCCTGAACGGCGAATATTGATAGCAGGGAAGATTCGTTTTTCTGCAATCTTACGATCTAAATGCACTTCCATGTTACCGGTGCCTTTAAATTCTTCGTAGATCACTTCATCCATTTTAGAGCCAGTATCTACTAGCGCTGTTGCAATAATGGTTAGCGAGCCACCTTCTTCGATATTTCGTGCGGCACCAAAGAATCGCTTAGGGCGTTCTAATGCGTTGGCGTCAACACCACCAGTCAGTACCTTACCGGAGCTTGGTACAATAGTGTTGTAGGCACGAGCCAGACGAGTAATAGAGTCCAAAAGAATAATAACGTCGCGCTTGTGTTCTACTAAACGTTTGGCCTTTTCGATAACCATTTCGGCGACCTGAACGTGACGAGCAGGCGGTTCATCGAATGTAGAAGCAACCACTTCGCCGCGAACAGAACGCTGCATTTCAGTCACTT
Organism: Reinekea thalattae; assembly: GCF_008041945.1. Taxonomy (NCBI): domain Bacteria; kingdom Pseudomonadati; phylum Pseudomonadota; class Gammaproteobacteria; order Oceanospirillales; family Saccharospirillaceae; genus Reinekea; species Reinekea thalattae. The sequence continues at coordinate 2,125,733 of NZ_VKAD01000001.1, forward strand.
CTTCTGGGCGTTCATCAATCAATAAAACCATTAGGTCGGCATCGGGTGCATCGCGAGAAATCGCTTGAGCAACGTTCTGCAGCATAATGGTTTTACCGGCTTTAGGCGGCGAAACAATCAAGCCGCGTTGGCCTTTACCAATAGGTGAAGCTAAATCTAGGATACGACCTGCCATATCTTCTGTTGCGCCGTTACCGGTTTCGAGTACTAGGCGGCTGTCAGGGAATAATGGTGTCAGGTTTTCGAATAAAATTTTATTTTTTGCGTTTTCTAGCGGCGCGAAGTTGATGGTATCAACCTTGAGTAGCGCGAAATAGCGTTCGCCATCTTTAGGTGGGCGAATCTTACCGGCAATGGTATCACCGGTTCTTAAATTAAAACGTCGAATCTGGCTAGGTGAGACATAGATGTCATCTGGACCTGCAAGGTAGGAAGCTGCTGCCGAGCGCAAAAAGCCAAATCCGTCCTGTAATATTTCTAAAACACCATCACCGTAAATATCTTCGCCGCTTTTCGCATGGCGCTTTAATATGGTGAAAATTAAGTCTTGTTTGCGGGTTCGATTGATATTTTCGAGCCCCATGCTTTTTGCAATGTCTAACAGTTCAGGAACTGCTTTGGTTTTTAGGTCACTAAGATTCATAGATATTTGGCTTGAAATGGCAGGAGCGAGAAGCTCGGTAGGTTTAGTTGATTCGAATTATTGTTTGCTGGCTAAAATAATTAGCAATAAATTTACTATAGGCTCAGCAGGGAGTTCTGTCTAGATGTTATTTGCTTGATCAAAGTAGGGTGCTTGCCGTTGCTAAGCACCCAATTGGGACTAGCTTAGATGTTACTTTCGATAAATTCAAGTAGCTGGGATTTAGATAGTGCGCCAACTTTTGTGGCAGCGACTTCACCATTTTTGAAAATCATCAATGTTGGGATGCCACGAATGCCATATTTTGGTGGTGTATTTTCGTTGTCATCGATGTTCAATTTGGCAATTTGTAGCTTTCCTGCGTATTCGTCGGCTACTTCTTCTAAAACTGGCGCAATCATTTTGCACGGACCACACCACTCTGCCCAGTAGTCTACTAGCACGGGGTGTTCATTTCGTAGTACATCGTTGTCAAAACTATCGTCAGTTACGTTAAGAATGTTTTCGCTCATTTCTCGTATATTCATTAGAGTGTGAATGGCCCAGTTTACTCGTCAGAGTTCGACTGTCTATATTTTCGGCTAAAAAATAATAGAAAATGGTTTGTCATTAACAGGCTAATACCACTATAAAATCAGCGGTTTTGCAGGTATTTAGCTGCTTCGACCGCAAAGTAAGTTAAAATCCCGTCTGCGCCAGCTCGTTTAAAGGATAATAAACTTTCCAGCATGGTTTTTTCTGCGTCGAGCCAGCCATTTTGAGCAGCAGCCTTTAACATGGCGTATTCACCACTGACTTGATAGGCATAAGTCGGCACAGAAAACGTGTCTTTAGCGCGTCTTACGACATCTAAATAAGGCATGCCGGGCTTCACCATCACCATGTCGGCACCTTCGGCAATGTCGAGCTCAATTTCATGCAGCGCTTCATCGCTGTTGGCTGGATCCATCTGATAGGTTTCTTTACTGCTTTTGCCTAAGTTGCCCGCTGAACCGACGGCGTCGCGGAACGGGCCATAGAATGCTGAAGCGTATTTGGCCGAATAGGCCATGATCATTGTGTCGGAGTGATCTGCTTGTTCTAACGCTTGGCGAATGGCGCCAATGCGGCCATCCATCATGTCACTTGGCGCAATAACATCGGCGCCTGCGTCAGCATGAGACAGTGCCTGCTTAACCAGAATATCTTTGGTGATATCGTTTAATACATAACCCTGTTCATCGATGATGCCATCCTGGCCGTGAGTGGTGAATGGGTCGAGAGCCGCATCAGTCATAATGCCTAATTCGGGGTAGGCCTCTTTTAATGCTCTGACGGCTTGCTGCGCTAGGCCTTCAGGGTTGTAAGCTTCTTCAGCGTTGAGACTTTTTTTGTCATCAGGCGTGACTGGGAACAGTGCCAGCATCGGTATGCCGAGAGCCACCCATTCTTTCGCTTCTGCAACTAATAGATCAATCGATAACCGTTCAACACCCGGCATAGATTCTACGGCCTGACGGTTGTTTTTTCCGGGCAGAACAAACACTGGATAAATGAGGTCATCGACAGCTAATGTGTTTTCGCGAACCAAGCGACGAGAAAAGTCATGTTTGCGTAATCGGCGTAGGCGAGTAGTTGGGAAGCGGCGCATCGAGCTCTCCGAGGGTGGTCATCATTGAAGTCAGCAAGACTACCTCGGCGATAGCTAAATCGCAAAGCCTACTGAGCAGGGTGCAGCTGCGAAACGAACAGGCTACAATGAGCGCCAAATAACAGATTGAGTAACGCCATGACCTCCGCGCACGACAACCCGACGCCCGATCAACAGGACACTAACGAATCGACCACGCACTTTGGTTATAAAACCGTTAAAGAGTCAGAAAAAGAAAAGCTGGTCGCCGATGTGTTTCATTCTGTTGCTGCCAAGTATGACCTGATGAACGACTTGATGTCTTTTGGTATTCATCGAATTTGGAAAAAGTACACCATTGAGCTTTCAGCTGTTCGCGCTGGCCAAAAGGTGCTTGATATTGCCGGTGGTTCGGGTGATCTGACGTACGCTTTTTCCAAGCGTGTTGGTGCAGAAGGCAAAGTCGTGTTGGCGGATATTAATGACTCTATGCTTAAGGTTGGTCGTGACAAGCTAGCAAACAAAGGGGTTTCTGGTAATTTAGAAGTGATCCAAGCCAATGCCGAATCATTACCCTTTCCTGATAATGAATTTGATGTCGTCACCATGGCGTTTGGTTTGCGCAACGTCACTCATAAAGAAGCCGCGCTGGCGGAGTTTTGCCGAGTTTTAAAGCCCGGTGGACGCTTATTGGTATTGGAGTTTTCTAAACCAAAATCACGTCAACTGAGTAAAATGTACGACTTCTATTCGTTTACTGCCTTGCCGATTATGGGCAAGCTGGTCACTAACGACTCAGAAAGTTACAAATATTTAGCCGAATCCATTCGTAAACACCCTGATCAAGAAACCCTAAAAGGGATGATGGAAACGGCTGGCTTTAGTCGCACTCAATTCCATAATTTAACCGGTGGTATTGTTGCCTTGCACCGAGGGGTTAAGCCATGAGCGAATGGTTGTTGCCACTGCAAAAAATCATCAACGAAGCGCTGAGCTACGATAGCCAAGCGCAAGAAAAATTAACTCAGTTGGGTGAATGCAACTTGGTGCTGGCGCTGCAAGAGCCGAGCCTGAGTGTTAGCATCCTGATCGAACGTGACGGCTTCGTTATGATTGAACCGACCGCCGTAGAGCCTTTTAATGCCAAGGTATCGGGCAAAGCTAAGGATCTACTAGCAGTACTAAAAGCCAGTGATCGTACCGAAGCGATGATCAATCACCCGATCAACATCGAAGGCGATACTCGAACCTTTTTTGGCATTCAGGATGTTTTAGCGAATTTGGATGTCGACTGGGAAATGGCGCTAGGCGATAAGCTAGGTGATTTACCGGCTCACCTAATTGCCGATGGTGCGCGATTCATGGCCTCAGTTGCCAAAAACCAATGGGTATCGTTGCAACGCACCAAAGCTCATATGGCTCAAGAAGGTATCGATATACCAGCGCCAGAGCAAATACAAAGCTTTGTTCTTAGCACCGCGCAACGGGCTAAAGGCGATATCGAACAGTTGGCAGATAAAGTAAAAACATCCCTCAAAGGCTTTAATGGATGAGTTTAATGCGTCCGTTAAAAATAGCTTGGGCGATCAGCCGTTATCGGTTGGATACCTTGCTAACTATAGTGACATTACCTTGGTATGTTCGCCTTGCTCTGCTGTTTTGGCCAGCGCGCTGGTTTTTTCGGGCTAAAGCACCTGAAGGCCGAAGGCTTCGTTTAGCACTACAGTATTTAGGCCCAGTCTTTATTAAGTTTGGCCAAATATTATCGACTCGCCGAGATTTACTGCCAGATGAAATGGCAGATGAATTAGCTTATCTGCAAGACCGAGTGGCGGCCTTTTCTAGCCAGCAAGCGCAAGACATTATTGAGCAGCAACTGGCCAAACCGATTAGCGAACTGTTTAGCCGATTTGATAGTCAGCCACTAGCCTCAGCTTCTATTGCACAGGTGCACTCAGCCTGTCTGCACAGCGGCGAAGAGGTGGTGGTTAAAGTTATTCGGCCAGGCATTGATAAAACCATCGGCAAAGATATTCGGTTGATGAAATGGCTCGCTCGAGCTGTCAATTGCTTTGCCGACGGTCGCCGTTTGCGCCCGATCGAAGTAATCGAAGATTACGAAAAAACTATTTTTGATGAGCTAGACCTTTTGCGTGAGGGAGCTAATGCGGCTACTTTGCGGCGTAATACCTTAGCTGAAGGTAAGCTCTACGTCCCGAAAGTCTATTGGCAATATACCGCTAAGCGAGTGTTGGTTCTTGAGCGTATCTATGGCACGCCAGTATCGGATCTTGAGACGTTAAAAGCCCACAATATCGACTTTAAAGTCTTGGGTGAGCGTGGCGTTGAGGTGTTTTTCTCGCAGGTGTTCAAAGATTCGTTTTTTCATGCCGACATGCATCCGGGCAACGTCTTTGTCGATATTTCTAACCCGAAGTCGCCGACCTATATTGGTGTCGACTGCGGCATTGTTGGTTCATTGTCGCCAGAAGATCAAAGCTATTTAGCGCAAAATCTATTGGCGTTTTTTAATCGTGATTATTATCGAGTGGCCGAGCTTCATGTTGAATCTGGTTGGGTTCCGGCGGGAACCAAGGTAAAAGAGTTTGAAGCCGCTATCCGCAGTGTTTGCGAACCTATTTTTGAAAAGCCGATCTCAGAAATATCCTTTGGTTTGTTACTGATTCGTTTGTTTCAAACCGCTCGCCGTTTTGATATGACAGTACAGCCGCAGTTGGTATTGCTGCAAAAGACCCTATTAAACATTGAAGGCTTGGGTCGCCAGCTGTATCCAGAGTTAGATCTTTGGCAAACCGCCAAGCCGTTTTTAGAAGGTTGGGTGAAAACACAGGTTGGCCCTAAGCGGTTTTTAGAGATGTTGAAATCGCATGGCCCAAGCTGGGTTGCTAAAGCGCCGCATGTACCAGATTTGGCCTATGAAGCACTGCGGCAATTACAGCAACGACCGCAGCAGAATCACGACATCGAAGCGCAACTGCAACAATTGAACGCTAACGTCGTTAAAGCTAAAAAAATTGAGCGGCGACGTTGGATAGCGCTGGTGGTTGTGCTGGCAGGTTTAGCTTGGCCAGTATTGCCTGATAGCTTGAGTACAGAGCAGTGGCTGGCGCTAGCTGCTGCCGCACTGATTTTTTTATGGCCTTAGCCTGTCGCGCTTGCATGGCTGCAGCACAGAAGCTGGTTGTTAACGACAATAGATGTTAACGACAATAAATTTGATCATTAATGATGGATAAGAACTGTGGATTTATTTGAACAACTCGCCCAAACATTAGAGGAACGAAAGTCCGCTGACCCAAGTGCATCCTACGTTGCCTCTTTGTATGCCAAAGGGCTCGATAAGATATTAGAAAAGGTTGGTGAAGAGTCGTTTGAAACAGTATTGGCGGCGAAAAATGTCAAAGCTAATGGCGAAGGCAAAGAGGCGCTTATCTATGAAACTGCCGATTTATGGTTTCATCTGTTGGTGATGCTTTCGCAGCTAGGCATTAGCCCTGATGAGGTGATGAACGAGCTAGCGCGGCGCGAGGGCTTGTCTGGCTTGGAAGAAAAAGCCAGCCGCAGCAAGTAAACGAGAGGAGAGAGCAGTGTCTGATTGTATTTTTTGCAAAATTATCGCCGGTGAAATTCCCAGCAAAAAGGTTTATGAAGATGACATGTTGTTGGCCTTTTGGGATGTTGCTCCTAAGGCTCCGGTTCATCTGCTGGTAATCCCGAAAGTGCATATTAAAAACCTTTACGAGCTGAATGAAACCAACGCTGCTTATGCGCATGCTATGATCACTAAAGCGCCAGAAATCGCTAAACAGGCTGGCTTGGCAGAAGGTTTTCGCCTCATTGCAAACACCGGCGAGGCTTGTGGCCAAACAGTGCATCATTTGCACTTTCATATATTGGGTCGCTTTAATGAGTCTGGCGACACGGGCTTTCCTGGTGAAGATAGCTAGCGGTGAATCATTGCTTGCAAATAGTAGGCAGTAGAGACATAACAGATAACTAAAGACGTCGTTTCAACGGCGAATAAACGCAAACAGATAGAGGGTTTACCCATGGGTTTAGGTGGCATTTCTCCAATACAGTTGTTGATCATTCTTGCGATCGTCATTCTGATCTTTGGCACCAAGCGCTTAAAATCGCTGGGCGGTGATGTCGGTAGCGCAATTAAAAGCTTTAAAACCGCCATGAAGGAAGAAGAAAAACCGGCCGAGCCTGAGCCGTTAGAAAAGAAAAGCAAAGACGCCAATTTTTCTGAAGTTAAAGACCAAGAAAAACAGGACTAATCCTGTGCGAAGCGGAGCTTAAGAATGTTTGATGTTGGCTTTATGGAGCTGCTGTTATTGGCGATTATCGGTGTCGTCGTGATCGGCCCTGAACGCTTACCTGGCGTTGCGCGCACCGTTGGTAAGTATGTGGGCCAAGGGCGTCGCTTTATTCATAGTATCCAGCGCCAGATCGAGCAAGAAGTCAAAATAGATGAGTTGAATAAACAAATCATAGCGGAAGACGAGCAACCGATGTCGCAAGCTGATCTAGACGCAAAGCTGTCGCAAAACGGTCAGGTCGAGAATACGATTCACCAACCTGAAGCAGAAACTATTCATCAACCCGAAGCTGATGCTACCCATCAACCCGAAACAGAAACCATCCATGAGCGCCGCTGATCCAAACCAAGCCTCAATGCCGTTAGTTGAGCACCTAAAAGAATTAAGAGATCGGCTACTGCGCAGTATCATCGCGATTGCTGTGATCTTTGTCGGGCTGTATTTCTTTTCCGGTGAAATGTACATGATCTTAGTTGAGCCACTCAGGGCGATTTTACCGCAGGATGAAAACTCTGCACTGATCGCCACAGGCGTTGCCTCGCCCTTCTTAGTGCCGCTCAAATTAGCTTTAGTGATGTCGGTGTTGGTTGCTATGCCGTATCTTTTGCATCAGCTTTGGGGCTTTATTGCACCAGCCTTGTATCAGCGTGAAAAATTGCTAGCGGTGCCGCTGTTTATATCCAGTGTGCTGTTGTTTTACGCTGGCGTGGTGTTTGTTTACTTTGTTGTATTACCGCTGATTTTTGGTTTTTTCACGCACGCTGGACCAAGCGGCATTCAAATCATGCCGGATATATCTAACGTACTCGACTTCTGCTTAAAGATGTTTTTTTCCTTTGGTATCGCTTTTGAGATTCCAATTGCTACTTTCTTGTTTATTCGTACGGGTTTAGTCTCCAGTAAAAAGCTGGCCAGTATTCGGCCATATATTTTTCTTGGCTGCTTTGTTGTCGGCATGTTACTGACGCCGCCCGATATTATTTCGCAAAGCATCTTAGCAATACCGATGTACGCGTTGTTTGAATTAGGGCTATTAATGTCTCGATTCATTCCGAAAAAAAGTACAGATTAATACAAAGATTAACGGTGACTACTTAAAGCTAGCGTTGCTGAGTTGACTTCGATAGTTTAGACGCAATGCAGTAGAGGGTCATGGATAAGGGGATAAGTATGGATCGTTATTCAGTCGTTGGGCATCCTATTAAACACAGTCTGTCACCGATGATTCATCGCATGTTTGCAGAGCAAACAGGCGAGGAAATTGAATACGAAGGCATTGAATTGCCCGTCACCAGTTTTGAAACCCGTATTTGGCAACTCTTTAAAGAGGGCTACAGTGGTTTTAATGTGACCGCACCTTTTAAGGGTGATGCTTTCGATTTTGTTGATGATATGAGCGATCGCGCTAAACAGGCACGAGCCGTTAATACCATGAAGAAAATGCCGAATGGACGTATTTTTGGTGACACCACCGACGGTGTCGGTTTATTAAATGACCTACTCGACAACCTAGGTTGGACTCTAAATAAAGCCAATATTTTAATATTAGGTGCCGGTGGTGCTGTGCGCGGCGTGCTAGAGCCGTTATTGGCGCAAGACCCAGAAAGCCTAGTTGTTGCTAACCGCACGTTACAAAAAGCCGAAGAGCTTGCGGAAGAGTACCCAGCACTGACACCTTCGACCTTTGATGAATTAGATCAGCCATTTGATCTTATTATTAATGGCACGTCGGCCAGTTTATCGGGGCAGTTACCGCCTATTCCTGCTGACGTCGTGACAAGTCAAAGTCGCTGTTACGATATGGCTTACGGTAACAAGCCAACCGCATTCTTAGAGTGGTCTAAGCAACAGGGCGTTAAAGAATGTGCTGACGGCCTAGGTATGTTGGTGGGCCAAGCGGCGGAGAGTTTTTATATTTGGCGTGGTGTAAGGCCGGATGTTAAGCCAGTGATTGAAGCACTGCGTCAGCAGCTGTTGGATTGATAACGTCCATCTATGCAGCTCAGAATCAGCTGAGCTATTTATCAGTACATTTTAACGGCTTACCTTAATTTAACGACTTATCAATAGATGAAAGGCAGTTTTAATCAGCATGACATTAAATGAACTTTTAGAAGCGGTATACGCAAACCGCTCGGATTTGAAATTTGATCAGGTTTTGGCGTGTATCGATGCCGAGTTTGAATTCACGCCCTGTGCATTTGCTAATGGCAACTTGAACAACAGTGCGGAACAAAACCAAGGCTCTTGTAAGGTGCTTAGCTTTGCATTCAAAGCGGGGCTAAATGAATCGCAAGCCTTGTTGCTGTTTGCTGAACATTATCAATCGGTGTTGGCCGACCCTGAAGGCGATGCCCACCAAAATATTCGCCAGTTTATGAATACGGGCTGGAAAGGCGTCAGCTTTGAAAAGGTCGCATTGCAAAAAAAATAGCCAGTTAGTGTTTTGGCTAATTCTTCTTAAAAACCAGCCATTGGAGGTCACTTCATTGTTGCTGGTTTTTTTATGTCTGGTGATTTGTCCGTGTTCGCCTATTAGGCTTTGGCTAAAATCTTATCCAAGGCATTGGCAAAGTGCATTTTATCTTTTTGGTTGAGTGCAGGAGGTCCGCCCGTTTGCACACCGGATGAACGCATGGTTTCCATGAAATCGCGGATGTTTAAGCGGGCACCGATGTTTTCTTTTGTCCATCGCTCACCACGCGGATTAATAGCGTGGCAACCTTTAGCAATAACTTCTGAGGCCAGTGGTATATCCTGAGTGATCACCAAATCGCCTTCGGATGCGCGCACCACAATAAGGTTGTCGGCGACATCGAAGCCTGCCTCTACCTGAACAAACTGCAAGTAAGGCGACGGTGGAATGCTAATGCGATGATTGGCAACAAAGGTAGTCATCAGCTGTTTGCGTTGTGCCGCTCGGGTAATAATGTCCTTAATCACAACCGGGCAGGCATCGGCATCGACCCAAATATTCAAATCAGAACTCCTGTTCAAAATAGACTGACAATTTAAGCTGCGATTCTACCACCACTGATGCAATAAATTGGACTTACTAATTGTTCAGCCGATAACCCTTACTAGGCGTTAGTGTGGTATCGGCACTGCTGGCGAATTTTATTTATCGATGTCTCAGTGCTTAAATAAAGGTTACTTGGCCGATGCTTAATCCTGCCATGGCAGCACAGATTAAAAAATGAATAACAAAAAATAGGAAAAGCGATGAACGCTATAACGGTAAAAACCATCACCATGAACGCTTTAATGAAACCTCGAGCGTTAACTCTGTTTGTTAGCCTGCTTCTCAGCAGTGTCGCTTTTCAGGCTTCAGCAGCAACACTAGAAGTCGTTGAACCTTGGGCTCGGCCTAGCCCGCCAGGTGCGCCTTCTGCTGGCTTTATGCGTATTAAAAATCTATCGGATCAGGATGATGTATTGCTCAGTGCCAGTGGTGACTTTGCAAGCCGAATAGAACTGCACCTGTCATCAATGGTTGATGGGGTGATGAAAATGGCCGAGCAAGAACAGGGTGTCGTCATCCCTGCCGGTGGTGAGGTTGTGTTTAAACCTGGCAGTTATCATTTGATGTTTATGGGGCTGTATCAGCCATTTAATTCCGGAGAAGCCTACCAGGTCACATTAGAATTCAAGCAGGCCGGTATGATGACAGTTGTGTTACCGGTAAAGACGATTGATGAGGCAGCTAAAACACAAATGCATCATTAATGCTCATCGGCTAATAATTGAGCTGCACAATAGTGCGTGACTTGAGCGGAAAAATGGTTTGATTTCTTACAAATGGACTCTAGATGTTTGATGAGTCACATTACTGTCATCGGATAAGTCATTTTTTACTTAACTTTTCCGATAAAGTGACGATCTAATGGTAGTAACTATTGCATATGTGATGTGATTACTTATAAATTGTAGAGGCTGATCACAGAAATGAACGTAAAAGTTCAGCAAAATAATAGTTGCAAATGGAGCGAGTTACTCAAGGAATGATTAACGAGTAAATTCAACTAGTAGAAGTGTGTGTGCTAATGATTAAGAAACGAAGTAAACCAGATATAGTTGTGTTACTAGTTTTGATTCTGGGGCTAGGTGTAACACTTTCAGGCATGACAAAGAGCGAAAGCCGTCAGCCGTTGAGCAAATCGCAAATGCAGGCGTCCGGCGTTATTATTAATCAATCGAATTAGTTGCTACTAACTTGAGTGTATTAATAGTGCGTAGCCCGCTTAGCTACATAAAAATAAAGAATAGATCGTAAAAAAGCTTGGACTGGCAACAATCCAAGCTTTTTTATGGCCGTTAGAAATAGCTATTTTGATCGGTGATGACACCATCTAAAGCGAGATCCCAGGATTCTGTTGGGATTTTATCGACCTTCTGGCATTCGTGTGCCACACCAATGAGTTTTGGCTTACGAGGCCATCGGTTTAATCCAGCAAAGGTGCGATCGTAAAACCCGCCGCCCATGCCTAATCGGCCACCGTCACTGTCGAAACCCACCAAAGGCATTAACACCATCGATAACTGCCAAGGCTCAATCGCCAATTTAGTTGCCGGTTCTGGAATGCCAAAGCGATTGTTATACATAGGGGTGTCTGGAGTGTAACGACCAAACCACAGAGTTGGTTTCAACGCGTGAATAACCGGCAGATACAGCTCGATGTTGCGCAAGGCGCAGTAATCGATAAAGTCAGAAAGGTCGATTTCGCCGTCGCTGGCGTAGTAAAGCGCAATCTTTAGTTGCTGTTTGTTACCGAGCTGTTGTTTCAGTGTTTGAGTGATACCGAGAGCGGCCTGTTGCTGTTGCTGAGCGCTTAGGTTTCGACGGGTTCGGCGCAGAAATTTGCGCAGTTGATGCTTTTGTTCAGCAGGGTGACTCATAGCTAACACTCAATCGGATTCGAGTGGCTAGTGTAATACATTGATGAGTGGCTTTAAGCCCCCAAATTACCGCTGCTACGGAAGACCTTGAACCAAACAGTTCAAGGCGGTGACTCCTGCAATGAATTAGGCTTTCTGCCGGAGCAGACATGCACACAACATCGCGAGAAATCCCCTAAATTCGTAAAATAGGCTCGAGGACTTTTCGCAGCTGGCGAATAACCCAGGGGTGAGATGAATTATAAGGAAAATAACTCAAAAGACAGCCTTGACTTTCGATATATGAAAAATAAGGCTAACAGCGCAGCGCTTTAAAACAGATCGTTTTCGTCCAGCTCGAAATTTGAGTACTCGTCGTCTGCTTTAGGCAGTGCGCGTTCAATTTTTTCAACTAGTCGGTTGATCGTTTCACGCTCACTGTCGTTATCGGGACGCGCCTGTAACAGTTCGTGAGTTAGATTGAGTGCCGCCATGACGGCAATGCGTTCAATACCAAAAACCTTACCGGTTTCGCGAATTTCCTGCATTTTATTATTTAATGTATTGGCGGCGCTGGTGAGCTGGGATTCTTGGCCAGCCGGGCAAGCCACACGGTAATCACGATCCAGAATAGTGACGTTTAGTGTCTTAGGTTTTTCAGACATTCGGCTGCTCCATGTTCTTTAACCGCTCAATCATGGCTTCAACTCGTGAACGCGCCAGCTCATTTTGTTTAATTAATTTGGCACGCTCGGTCTTCCATGCTTCACGTTCAGCTTGAAGCAGTTTGTTCTCTTGCTCGAGTCGCTTAAATTCTCTCAGTAACTCTTCGATCTTTGCTTCGAGTGATAATAAGTTGGTGTTCGACATGGAAATAGCAAACCCTAGTGGCGAATTGGTGTGACCAGTATTGTTAATTTAACAACTGAATTCTGGTCACCATTTCAAAAAAACTCAAGAAAAATGTACCTTACACTCATAACCTTGGGTATTCAAAAGACTTACCAATACTTTTATTGAAAACCGTGAGTCGCGACATCGAGGCGTGGTAGGATGGCGCTTTCTTTTTAACCTGATCCGCTTTACTGGAGACTCCATGACCGATAGCCAAGAGCTGGGTATTAACCTGCACTACGATGATTTAGCTGAACTTTTTGTAAAGATGGGTTCCAGCCTAACGCCTGCTTACTTACAGGGCTCGCTCGCTGGCGTGTTAGCCTCCGGTAAGCGGATGAATATCGATGATTGGTTGGATTGGGCGCTGGATTTAATCGCGCCGACGGTTGAAGTTGAACAGGCTCACATTACTATTTTGCACGGCCTTTATCTTAAAACGCAATCTCAACTACAAGACGAGAGTTTAGGTTTTGAATTGATGATTGCCGGTGACGACACGCCCATTACTGACCGACTGATATTGTTAGGTGAGTGGGCTGGCAGTTTCTTGGGTGGCTTTGGCGCAACCGGAACAGTCAAAGAAATGAGCGAGCTGCCTGCTACGTTACAAGAAATTTTGGAAGATTTTTCAGAGATCGCACAGGTCGATGCTGAACAGGATGTCGAATTTGAAGGCGCCGAAGAAGACTACTTGGCGATTGCTGAGCATGTTCGATTGGGTGTCATTACGGTGTTCTTAGAATACAACGAACCGCCCGAAGCAACCGAAAACGACGACACAGTGCATTAATATACCGTCGATTCAGATAGCGTGAATTAAGGTATCGTTAGTTAATAGAGTAGGAGTTAGCATGAAAACCATCACTCAAGCCGAATACAAAGAACGGCGCGCCAGCCTAATGGAACGTATGGATGCCAACAGCATCGCCATTGTTCCTTCAGCGACCGAAAGCATTCGTAATAACGATGTGCATTATCCGTTTCGCCAAAACAGCGACTTTATGTATCTAACTGGCTTTGATGAGCCGGATGCATTGTGTGTCATCATGCCGGGTCGTGAGCAAGGCGAATATATTTTATTTGTTCGCGATAAAGATAAAGAGCGCGAAATTTGGGACGGCTATCGAGCCGGTCCAGAAGGTGCGGTTAAAGATTTTAATGCCGATGATGCTTTTCCGTTGGATGACATCGACGACATTTTGCCGGGCCTTATTGAAGGCAAGAGTCGAGTCTATTCGCATATGGGTGTCGATGCGGGTTTTGATCAGATGCTGATGGACTGGATCAATCAAATTCGCGCCAAGGTTCGCCAAGGTGCTGTGCCGCCAGAAGAGTTTTCCGATATCGCGCACATGTTGCACGACATGCGACTTTATAAGTCGGAACAAGAATTAGCGATCATGGCAGATGCCGCAAAGATGAGTGCCAAAGCGCATACGCGTGCTATGCAGTCATGTAAGCCAGGCATGTTTGAATATCAATTGCAGGCTGAAATAGAACACAGCTGCATGATGGATGGCAGTATGCGTCCGGCTTATTCTCCTATTGTTGGTGGTGGCAAAAACGCCTGTGTGCTGCATTACGTCGAAAACAATCAACCGTTAAAAGACGGTGACTTGGTGTTGATCGATGCCGGTGGCGAGCTTTCTTATTATGCCTCAGACATTACCCGAACCTTCCCAGTGAACGGTCGATTTAGTCCGGAACAGCGTGCCATTTATGAGTTGGTGTTAAAGGCAGAATATGCCGCGATTGCAATGATCAAAGAAGGTGTGCATTGGAATGAACCACATGAGTTAACAGTGCGGGTTTTAACCGAAGGTTTAGTCGAGCTAGGCTTGTTAACGGGTGATGTTGATCAGCTGATAGAAAATGAAGACTATAAAGAGTTCTTTATGCACCGCACCGGCCACTGGATGGGCATGGATGTGCATGACGTTGGCGATTACAAAGTTGGTGGTCAATGGCGAGTGTTAGAACCGGGTATGGTGTTAACCATTGAGCCGGGGCTTTATATTTCACCAGATAATATGGATGTCGATGCAAAGTGGCGCGGTATTGGTGTGCGTATTGAAGACGACATAGTGGTCACAAAAACCGGCTGTGAGATTTTGACCAAAGATGTGGTTAAAGACCCAGACGACATTGAAGCGTTAATGCAAGCCTCAAACTAGCACGCTACCGAGCTGCGGGAACGGGTTCGAAAAAGAGCGATAGTTATTGGTATAAAAATAGTAGCGTAAAAAATACCCTGCATTGCAGGGTATTTTTGTATCTGGATTGACTAAATCATCAAGCCTGTATTCTATGCTGCAGCTATGCCGTTGTGGCGCAACAGTGGCTCAACGCTAGGCTCGCGACCACGGAATTTTTCGAACAGCTCAGCTGCAGGTACGCTGCCGCCATTAGCCAGCACGATGTTACGAAAATCGAGGCCGGCCGTTTCGTTGAAAATACCTTCCTCTTCGAACCGGCTGAACGCATCTGCACTTAACACTTCGGCCCATTTATAGCTGTAATAGCCTGCGGCATAACCGCCAGCAAAAATATGGGCGAAACCGTTTTGGAAGCGATTTTCAGCAATGGCCGGAACAACCGAAACCTGACTGCGTACTTCATTTAATAACGACTGGATATCGTCTACTGAGAAGCCATCGGTTTTCATATGCAGCAGCATGTCGAACATCGAAAACTCCAGTTGACGAACCGTTGCCATAGCACTTTGGAAGTTTTTCGCCGCCAGTAGTTTTTCGAGCATGTCTTTGGGCAGTTTTTCTCGCGTCTCAACATGGCCAGAAATAAACGCCAGCGCCTCTTCTTGCCAGCACCAGTTTTCCATAAATTGGCTTGGTAATTCGACAGCATCCCAAGCGACGCCGTTAATACCAGACACCGACTTAACGTTAATACGCGTCAGCATATGGTGCAGACCATGACCGAATTCGTGGAACAGGGTGGTGACTTCATCGTGCGTTAGCAGCGAAGGTTTACCATCGACCGGTGCCGTAAAGTTACAGGTTAAATAGGCAACGGGCAGCTGAGTGTTGTCTTCATCTAACTGCATGCGAACGCGACAGTCGTCCATCCAAGCACCGCCACGTTTGCCTTCGCGAGCGTATAAATCGAGATAAAAACGAGCGATCAATTTACCGTTTTCATAAACGTTATGCAGGCTGACATCCGGGTGGTAGCTTTCAAATTCTTCGGCAGGTTCAAAAGTAACATTGAACAGGCGAGTGGTGGTTTCAAACAAACCTACCAATGCTTTTGAAGCCGGGAAGTAAGCGCGCAGCTCTTCTTGTGAAATGCTGTAGGTTTTTTGCTTGAGCTTTTCTGATGCGTAACTGACATCCCAAGGTTGCAGCTCGTTAATGCCAAGTTCGTTTTTGGCAAAGGCTGCCAGCTGCTCAAATTCTTGCTTTGCTTGTGGCACGGCTTTGTCGGCCAGCTGCTGTAAAAATTCGATTACTTGAGTTGGGCTTTGGGCCATTTTCGTCGCCAAAGAAACATCGGCATGGCTGTTGTAGCCGAGTAGCTCAGCAACCTGTTGGCGCTTCTGTAGAATCTCGGTCATCACTGGGCCGTTATCGAACTTACCGGCATCTGGGCCAAGGTCAGATGCCTTACTGACGTTAGCTCGGTAGACTTCTTCTCGTAATTCTCGGTTGTCAGCGTAGGTAAGCACTGGGATAACCGATGGCATTTCCAAGGTAATTAGCCAGCCGGTTTGGTCTTTTTGTTTGGCGTATTGCGCTAGGGTGTCGAGAGCTGTTTGTGGCAGACCTGCAAGCTCGGCAACATCATCGACTGGTCGCGTCCAGCTTTGAGTAGCATCGAGTAACTGCTCAGAATAGGTTTGGCTGAGCTTGGCAAGTTCGGTTTTCAATTGCGCGTACTGCTGTTGTTTCTCTGCTGGCAGATCAATACCGCTCAAGCGAAAATCGAGTAACGCCTGACGGATAGTCTCTTGTTGTGCGATCGATAAGTCTGCGAATTGTTCGCTTTGTTCTATGCTTTTATAAGCCTTAAAAAGCCCAGCGTGTTGCCCAAGCCATGTCGAATATTCAGTCACCATCGCCAATGCTTTGCCGTAAGCATCGCGCAGTTCAGGCGAATCTTTAACATTACTGAGGTGACTAAATAAAGCCCATGCGTTATCCATGCGACGCTCTTGTTGGTCAAGCGGCTCGATAAAGTTTTGCCAAGTTGCCGGTTCGCTATTGGCTAACAGCTGTTCAATGGTTTGTTTGCCATCTTCAATCAGCTGAGTCATGGCCGGTTCAATTTGTTCGGCAGAAAACTGCTCGAATGGCGGCAGCTCAAAATCTTCTAGTAGCGGATTGGTGGTTGTCATGTTGGCTCCTTGGGTTTGTGCTCAACGTAAGTAGGGCGCTGTGAAAGGGTATCGAATTTCAATGGGGTCAGCTGCTCTGACTACAAGTGAGCTGTCATAAAATGTTCATCACCTAAGCACCATTATTCAGTTTTCTGAAAAGAAATAACATGATTAAAAATATATCCTCAAAGCTGACTCACCCAATTACGCTGTTGTTGCAAGCGGTTGTTTTGATCTGGTGGTTGTTTTCTGGCCGTGGTGATGAGATCGGCTATGTCACGCTTGGTTGGTTACCCGAAGGCTATCAGGTAAGCGAGAGTTTTCTGGGTGTCGCGATCGATGCGGCGATGCTAACCGACGGCGAATGGTGGCAAGGGTCAGACTCTCCACCCAGACCGTTGGATTTAACCAATACTCAATTAGGTTACTGGACTCAATTATTGGCACCGGCTTGGTTGCGTTTAGGCGGTACCGAAGCCGATAAGCTGTGGCTGTATGAAGATACGGATCTTGCTGAACAAGCACCGCTGCTCACCCGAACTCAGTTAGAGCAGTTCTTACAATTTTCTGATTTCGTCTCCGCCAAACCCTTTATAACGGCTAATGCTGGACCGCGCACGCGGCAAGATGAACATTGGCAGCCAGAGCAATTTTTGCGTTTATTGAATTGGCTACCAGACGATTATCGCGGTGCGTTGGAGTTTGGTAACGAGCCCGGCGCGCATTGGGTTATTTTTGGCCGTAAACATCAAATTAGTTTCGAGCAGCTGGCGGATGAATATCGTCACGCTCGTGCGTTGGCGTATGTTCAGGGTATTGAACTTGCCGGACCTGCCAATGCCTTTTGGCCAAGTTTGGGTGAGCCGCTAAAGCAGATTTTTGGCTCATCAAAAGACTTTTTAAAGGCTGGCGCTAATCCAGATATTTTTACTTGGCACTATTATCCAACGCAATCGAGTCGTTGTGGTGTAAAAACGGAAAACGCCGATTGGGAGGGTTTGCTAGATGTTGAAGCCTTGGATGAATTCCGTAAACACAGCATAAAAGTCAGCATCTGGTTGCAGCTTTACAGTCCTGACTCTATTAAATGGTTGGGTGAAACTGGGCCAGCTCAGTGCGGCGGTAAAGCCGAATTAACCGATCGTTTTGGTGCTTCGTTATGGTGGCTTTCGCATTTGGCAACCGCTGCGCAATCGGGAAACAAAACTGTGATTCGGCAAAGTTTAGTCGGCGGCGATTATGCCTTGCTGCGTTACTTTGAGGGTTATTCACCAAACCCAGATTACTGGGCCAGCCTGTTATGGCGACAAAACATGGGTGCTCAGGGTTACCGGCTGATTAATAACGACGGCGTTGTGCGCGCTGCGGCTCATTGCCATCCGAGCAAGCCGGGTGTGATGTCGATGGTGGTGGTTAATTTATCGCGCCATGCGATTACTGTTGGTGTACCGCAAGCGCACGATGGTCGCTTTATCGATGTGACATCGCCGAGTCTAGAAAGCCGTCAGGTGTTATTGGAAGGGCAGCCTGCTGAAACACTTGATTGGCACAATCCCGAACGGTTGCCGTGGCAGCCATTGGCTCAGTGGCGGGACCTTGCTGGCTATAGCTACCGCTGGTTACAGATCGACAATGAGCCTGGCTGCCTTAGTTAAATAAAAAAGGTAATGGTTAACAGCTTGCGGAGCACTCTATATAATCGCCGCCAACGTAAATACAGTGACGAATTAGGATAGGTACCCATATGCGACCAAGCGGCCGAAGCAATGACCAATTACGCCAGATCACCATTGAACGATCTTTCACCAAACATGCAGAAGGCTCAGTCTTAGTCAGCTTTGGTGATACCAAGGTGATTTGCACCGCCAGTGTCGAGCAGGGCGTACCTCGCTTCATGAAAGGCGAAGGCAAAGGCTGGGTGACCGCAGAATATGGCATGTTGCCGCGTGCAACGGGCAGCCGTAATAACCGAGAAGCCGCACGTGGCAAACAAACCGGCCGTACGGTTGAGATTGGCCGTCTAATTGGTCGCTCGTTACGTGCCGCGCTAAATATGGAATTGTTGGGCGAATACACCATCACCTTAGATTGCGATGTGATTCAGGCCGATGGCGGCACACGCACTGCTTCAATCACCGGTGCCTACGTTGCACTCGCCGATGCCATTAACAAGCTGTTGGCCGAAGGCAGCATCAAAAAGAACCCGATCAAGCATCCTATCGCCGCCGTCTCGGTTGGTATCTGGAACGACACCCCAGTATTGGATTTAGATTACGCCGAAGATAGCACCGCCGAAACTGACCTCAATGTTGTTATGACCGGCACCGGTGGCTTTGTAGAAATTCAGGGCACTGCCGAAGGCGAACCGTTTGCACCAGATCAGCTAACCGCCATGCTTGCCTTGGCCGATAAAGGCGTACGCGAGCTGTGCGAGCTACAGCAGCAAGCCTTAGCGCAATAAACTCAAGCCATCAGGTTACGATTTATCATCAAGAAACTGCCCAGCAACTGCTAAGTAAACAGGAAGCCGCAATGACCTACAGCATGACCGCCTTTGCCCGCAAAGAACAAAGTTTTGATTTCGGCACGCTGTCGGTCGAAATTAAATCGGTCAATCAGCGTTATCTAGAACCGAGCTTTCGTTTACCAGAAACACTGCGACCGATCGAAATGAAGTTGCGTGAGCTGTTAAAAAAGCAGGTTAAGCGCGGCAAGCTAGAGGTTAATGCTAAGTTTTACGCCAATAACGATGAGCAATCGCTGGGCGTTGATTCCGCTCGACTAGCGGCAGTCACCGGTGCCTTGCAAACTTTAAGCGAGAGCGTTGATAACGCCGCGCCGATTAATTTGGTAGAACTACTGCAATACCCCGGTATTTTGATCAGTAACGAAATTGATACCGAGCAAGTGCAGGCAGAAATGACCAAACTGTTCAGCAATGCATTGGATGACTTCCTCGCCGGTCGAGAACGAGAAGGCGCTGTACTGGCGCAAGCCATTGAAGATCGCTTGGTAGACATTGCCGACATCGTGCAAGCCATTCGCCTAGAAGTACCAGAATGGGTGCAGAGTTTCCGCAACAATTTAAAAGAAAAAGCATTCAACTTAGGTGTCGAATTAAACCCCGAACGGTTAGAACAGGAAGTCGTATTGTTAGCGCAAAAAGCTGACGTCGCCGAAGAACTCGACCGGCTCGACGGTCACGTAAAAGAATGCCGCACCATTCTTAAACAAAAGGGCGCGGTTGGCCGCAAGCTCGACTTTTTAATGCAAGAGTTTAACCGCGAAGCCAACACACTCGGTTCTAAAAGCACCAAAGAAAGCATTACTCGTAATGCCGTCCAGCTTAAAGTGCTGATCGAACAGATGCGCGAGCAAGTGCAGAATATTGAGTAGGTTAAGAGCATAGATCACCTTTTCAAATTAGCTTGCCTGTTTACATGATCCTTCGCCTTCTGTTTGACGCTAATCAGGTGCATAGTGCTGATAAATGTGAATAATTATCAGGTGCTCTGATACTGTAGCTGCTTGATTGGCGCGGTAGAGCGGTACTGTAGAATTAGAATTGCTGCGTTGTTTTCAATTTGGGGGTGAAGCTTGTCTTATTCTTGGCGTGTTCTAGCGTTGTGTTTGTTGTTGCCCCTAGTTGCGGTGCAGGCCGATGAACCTGTGAGTTTGACTAAGGCGCAATTGGGTCAGGTGTTATATTTCGATGTTAATTTATCGAAAAACCGCACTCAGTCCTGCGCGACCTGCCATAACCCAGAACATGGTTTTATTGATAACCGAGAAAGCCTTCTTAATGGCATGGTGTCGCTTGGCGATGACGGTACTTCTTTTGGTGACCGCAATACACCAACCGCCTCATACGCTAGTTTTATTCCGGTATTAACGCTGAACGATGCCGGTGAGTTTCGCGGCGGCCAATTTTTAGATGGTCGTGAGCGTGATTTAGCCGGACAAGCCGGTGGCCCGCCGATCAATCCGATTGAAATGGGCATGGCCAACAAAGCCGAAGTTGTTGCTCGGCTGCAAGAAAACCCATTTTATCAGCAGGTGTTTGCGCAACTCTATGGCGACGATGTGTTCTCCGAGGTCGATCAGGCTTATGCCGCTATGGCTGATAGCATTGCCGAATTTGAAAAAACCGATTTCTTTTCTCCGTTCGACTCCAAATACGACCGCTATTTAAAGGGTGAACTGGAATTAACCCAGCAAGAGCAATTAGGTGAGGCGCTGTTTTTCTCTGACCAATTTACCAATTGTAACGCCTGTCATCAGCTTAAGCCCTTTCCCTCAAGCCAAGGCGAAACCTTCAGTAATTACGAATACCACAATTTAGGTGTGCCGGTGAATAATGCGGTTCGCGCCGCTAACGGCTTAGGTGCTGATTTTGTCGACCCTGGTTTGTTGGCGCACCCTAGAATTAATGATGAAAACCAAGCCGGAAAATTTAAGGTGCCAACATTGCGCAATGTCGCGGTAACTGCGCCTTATATGCATAACGGTGTTTTTAGTGATTTACGCACGGTTATTCTGTTTTACGATAAATTCAACAACAGTACTCGCACTGTTAACCCTGAAACGGGTTTGCCATGGCAAGCGCCTGAAGTGGCAAAAAATCTGGCGCTCGAAGATGAAGAGTTTGATGCGCCAGCCCTCAGTGATAAAGAAGTCGACGCGCTTGTGGCTTTTTTAGCAACCCTTACCGATCAGCGATATGAGCATCTATTACAGGATGCGCCTTAGGTATTGGCGCGTAGATGACTACTCTATGGGCGTCTTTTCGGCTGCGTTTTGGCGATTGGGTCGTTGTTATCTAAAAAAATAGATCGCTATATCTGATTTATTGGGCTTATTGCCGCCGCCATCTGGTTGTTAAAATAGACTGTAATTATCTAATGTGCCCTTATCAGTGCATTTTTTTATGTTTACAATCCAGTACCCTTGATAAAAGCAGGGTTTTCTTGCATTGTCTTATTATTCGATAATGAGAGTCATTATCAATTATGACAATAACCCACACTGAGATGAATATGAAATTTAAACAGAGAGTGCTGCTTTTGTTGGTTGGTCTATTGTGTCTTGGCCAAGTGAATGCAGCGGATAAACTTAAAGTGGTTACGACCTTTACCATCATTCAAGATATGGCACAAAATGTTGCTGGTGACGCGGCCGATGTGGTTTCGGTGACACGAGCAGGTGCTGAGATTCACGATTATCAGCCAACGCCAAAAGATATTGCACGTGCTCAGGATGCCGATTTAATTCTATGGAACGGCATGAATTTGGAGCGTTGGTTTGAAAAATTCTATACCAATATGGATAAAGTGCCTTCGGCGACCTTAACTCAAGGGATCCAGCCTATTTCTATTTACGGTGGGCCTTATACCGGAAAGCCGAATCCGCATGCTTGGATGTCGACCTCTAATGCACTGGTGTATGTAGAAAATATTCGTGCTGCCTTTGTCGAACATGATCCCGATAATGCGGCAACCTATAACGCCAATGCAGCAGCTTACTCGGAAAAAATCTCGGCCTTAGATGCGCAGCTGCGAGCTCAGTTTGAGCAAATTCCAAGTGATCAAAAATGGCTAGTGACCAGCGAAGGCGCATTTAGTTACCTAGCGCATGATTATGGATTACAGGAAGCCTATTTATGGCCGATTAATGCTGATCAGCAAGGTACGCCACAGCAAGTAAAAAGCCTGATCGATACAGTGAACGAGAATAAAATCCCAGTGGTCTTTAGTGAAAGTACGATCTCACCAAAAGCGGCGCAACAGGTTGCACGCGAAACGGGCGCCAAATACGGCGGCGTTCTGTATGTCGACTCGCTTTCTAAAGCCAATGGCCCAGTACCAACCTATCTTGATTTATTAACAGTCACGACAACAACCATCGTAAAAGGTTTTCAATAATGTTTAACGAGACCGGCGAAGTCTATGTGCCCTGTATTCACGCGAGGAATGTCAGTGTTGTTTATGGCAATGGCTTTAAGGCGATCGAAAATGTCAGTTTTGAACTCAATGGCGGAACCATTTGTGCTTTGATGGGCATCAATGGGGGCGGCAAGTCGACGCTGTTCAAAAGCATCATGGGTTTGGTGAAAACCCACTCCGGTGAAATTAGCCTGTCCACACTTTCTGTTGCTGATGCGCTTAAGAAAACCATGGTGGCTTATGTTCCGCAGTCGGAAGATATCGATTGGGATTTTCCGGTTCTCGTTAAAGAAGTTGTCATGCAAGGTCGTTTTGGCTACATGAATTTTTTACGTCGGCCGAGCAAAAAAGATCATGAGGCTGTTGAAGCTGCGATGCAGCGATTAGGTGTCGACCATCTTAAAGATCGCCAGATCGGTGAGCTTTCAGGCGGTCAGAAAAAACGAGTGTTTTTGGCTCGAGCCTTGGCGCAAAAAAGCATGATCATTTTATTGGATGAACCTTTCACCGGTGTCGATTTCAATACTGAAAATGTCATTATGGATTTGCTGCAAGAATTAAAAGCCGCTGGGCATTTAATTTTAGTCTCAACGCATAACTTAGGTAACGTTCCAGATTACTGTAACGAAGTGATCTTTATTAATCGGACAATTATTGACTCTGGTGCAACTGAAGCCGTGTTTAACCAAGAAAATATCAAGGCGACTTTTGGTGGTGTTTTAAGGCAGGTCGGCATTCCTCAGTCGACGTTGCACACGGATGATGATGGACGTCAGGTGACGATATTTTCAGATCATGAAAAACCAGCGGTGTTTTATGGCGATCCTGGTGAAGGTTCTTCCGTCGTGACAGAATCAAAATAGGGTGGCCATATGTTAGATGTTCTTATCGAGCCTTTAAATTATGAATACATGCGAAACGCACTGTTTGCCAGTGCGCTTATTGGCTGCGTGTGTGCATTCTTATCGGCTTTTTTGGTGCTCAAAGGCTGGTCATTAATTGGCGATGCGTTATCGCACTCGGTTGTTCCGGGTGTCGCGGGTGCTTATGCGTTGGGTTTGCCTTTTTCTATCGGCGCTTTTTTTGCGGGTTTTTTAGCGTCCATGAGCATTGCGGTTATTCGTAAACTCTCCAGCTTGCGAGAAGATGCCATTATCGGCTTTGTCTTTACTACCTTTTTTGCCGCGGGCATGCTCATTATTTCTCTGAACCCCACATCGATAAATATTAATGCGGTGATCTTGGGGAATATTTTAATTATCAGTCAGTACGATCTTTATCAGATTGTCGGCATCTGTCTCGTCTCTTTAATTTTATTGTTATTGTTTTGGAAAGACTTAGCGTTGGTGTTTTTTGATGAAAACCAAGCCAAAATTTCCGGCCTTAAAGTACAAACCTTGAAGGTACTTTTTTTTAGTGTGCTGAGTGCCTGTGTCGTAGCATCACTGCAAGCTGTTGGCGCTATTTTGGTGATTGCTATGGTGATTACTCCCGGTGCAACGGCTTATTTATTAACCGATCGGTTTTCAAAAATGTTGGTGCTGGCTTGTGCTATTGGTGTTTTCAGTAGCCTTATTGGTACTTACCTCAGTTATTTTGTGGATGGCGTGACAGGCGGTTTGATCGTCTTAACGCAAACGGCGGTATTTGCCATTGCACTTATTTGCTCGCCTAAATATGGCTTAATAAAGGGCAACAAATTAACCAAGCCTGCGTTAGGCGATAAAGCCAATTCGCATTTGCCAGAAAATTCGTTGGAGCAAAAATTGTGATCGCAGATATCGTTTCTTGGTTTGCAGAACCACTCCAGCATGGCTTTATGCAGCGGGCAATATTCGTTGGCTTATCGGTCAGTTTTGTTTGTGCGGTGTTGTCTTGCTTTTTGGTGCTCAAAGGCTGGGCATTAATGGGCGATGCGATTTCACATGCCGTACTACCAGGCATTGTTGTTGCTAGTTTAGTGGGTGTGCCATTAGTGATTGGCGCATTTGTTTCCGGCTTATCTTGCGCACTATTAACGGGTTACATCAAAGATCACAGCCGGCTTAAAGAAGATGCAGTTTTAGGTGTGGTGTTCGCCGGAATATTCGCATTAGGTCTGGTGATGTTTACCAAAGTAGAAACGGATCAGCACCTTATGCATGTGTTATTTGGCAATATGTTGGGTATCACCGGTTCGGCGATGTGGCAGTCGTTAGCGATTTCGTTTGTAACGTCGATTATCGTTTTACTTAAATATAAAGAATACATGCTCTATTGTTTTGATCATGTACACGCGCAAGTTTCTGGGCTGAATGTTAAGTTCTTGCAGTACTCTTTATTGGTTATGCTTTCGTTAACGATCGTTGCGGCGATGCAGGTGGTTGGCGCAATTATGGTGATCGCTATGTTGGTGGGGCCGGGCATTATCGGGCTGGTGGTTACTAAACGATTTTCTTATATGTTGACGATCGCCATCAGTGCTTCTTGTTTATCGACTCTGATGGGAGCCGTGACCAGCTACCATTTAGACGCCTCAACCAGTGCCTGTATTATTTTATGTCAGGCGTTAATCTTTATTGTCGCGCTGAGCTATAAAACCTTACAGAATGCTTGGGTGACACGTTACGCTAAGGTGGCTTAGGCCACCTTTTTTAATTCCTGTGTTAGCTTTGCCCTTGTTGCTGTTGCGTTGCTGAATGTTATTCAGCTGAATGAAGCACAGAAACTCGGGATTTGTTTTTCCAGCTGCCTCGTTGCCATCGAATAATAACGATAATGGCGCGCGTCCACTCATCTAGGCTGACAGCAATCCAAACGCCAACCAAACCTAGACTCCAATGCAAGCCTAAGAAATAAGCGAGAACGACGCCGATCCCCCACATGCTGACAATGCCGATCTGTACTGGGAACACGACGTCGCCGGTGCCTTTTAAAGTATTAATGACAATCAGGTTAACCGCTCGGCCGGTTTCTAAGAAAAATGCCACAACCAGTAAGTGCGCGATAAGTCGTTGGGTGTTCGGGTCATTGGTAAAGAATCCAGCCAATGGCGTGCGTAGAGAGTACATCAGGCCGGTCATTAAAAAGGAAATGATCACCCCTGATATCCAGTAGTGATTGACATTGCGTTGCAGCTCTTCTTTGCGATTTTGGCCGACCATGTAAGAGGCTAAAATCTGCGAGCCGTTACCCATCGCCATGGCAAAAGCAAAAATCACTCGCTCTAGCGTTTGCGTAATGGTTGCTGCGGCAAGTGCGGCGGTTCCCAGTTGAGCAATAAAAAACATGATGGTGACTTGTGCCAAATTATAAGAAAGCCCTTCGCCTGCATTGGGTAAGCCGAGCTTTAAAATCGCCTTTAGACGTTTACGCTGTGTTTTAAATAGCCGACTAATAGCAAAAGGAACTTTGTGATGACGAATGAGACCGTACGAGACGACCGCAGAAAACAGTTGGCTTGCCACCGTGGCAATGGCAACACCGGCAACGCCAGTAACAGGAATACCAAATGGCCCAAACAACGCGATAAAGTTACCGACAGCGTTGAGTAGGCCAGACAGTAATTGAATGACCATGGGTGATTTACTAAAGCCATAGGCCCGCAAAATGGTCGCAAAACCAATGCTCAGTGCCATACCAATCGACAAGCTGCCGACAATCAATAAGTAGCCTTGAGCGTAAGCCTGAGGTACTGGCGCCATATTGTAGAGCCCAACAATAGGACCGCTGGCAAAGAAGAACAGCACGCCAACCATCACCGAAAAAATGAGCATCAGCAGAATGCCCGCTTCAGAATAGGCTTGCGCTTCGTCGGGTTGTTTGGCACCTAGGTGTTGGCCAATCAAAATAGCGCTGCCGGAGGCCACGACTAAAAAGCTTAAGATCATAAAGACAACAAATTGCCCCGTTAGCCCGATTGCGGCAACGGCTTCTTGTGAATACTGTGCGACCATGGTGACATCGATGGTCATAATGCTCATGCGTAACAGCGTTTCAATAAAGATTGGCCAGACAATGGTGCGAATATTCATTCGCTGACTTAAGTTAGATGCGTGTGGCAAGGTGGCTCCTAAAAGCGCTAGCACTGTAAAGCCGCGTACATTAAACCCAGAAAATGGTTTAACGCCGCGCGCTATTGTTGCGTTATCGATTGTTATGGCTGCTCAAAAGTAATGGGCAGGCGGTGTTAGTTGTCTTATTAGATCGCTGATTTTATCAGGCGTTATTATTGCGACATTCTGTTATTGCTTATTCTAGACGGGCAGATCGAGTTCAACCCTATTTATCGTCCAATATGATGGCAATAAATCAGTCCGCTAAGCATGACTTTCTTGGCGCTCTTGCTATTATACCGCGCTCTTTATTGCATATGTTTGGTTATTTTATGTCTAACTCGATTGTTCCAGGTACCCTGTATATTGTTGCGGCACCCAGTGGTGCTGGCAAGAGCAGCCTGGTCAATGCGCTAATAAAACGCTTACCCTTTGTTTATCTCTCGATTTCGCATACTACCCGGCCAATGCGCCCAGGTGAAAACGATGGCGAGCATTACCATTTTATTAGTGCTGAAGAGTTTATTGCTCGGGCCGATGATGCCGAGTTTTTAGAGCATGCCAAGGTGTTTGATCATTACTATGGCACGTCGCAAAAATATGTCCAAAATCAGCTCGACTTAGGTCACGATGTGCTGCTCGAAATTGACTGGCAAGGTGCGCAGCAAGTTAGGCATCTTATGCCAAACTGTAAGAGCATCTTTATATTGCCGCCGTCTAAAGAGGCGTTGCAAGAGCGCTTAGAAAAGCGCCAGCAAGACAGTAAAGAGGTGATCGCTCGGCGTATGCGTGATGCAGTATCAGATATGTCGCACTACGAAGAGTTCGATTACTTAATCATCAATGATGACTTCTACAAGGCGCTCGATGAGCTGTGCACTATCTTTGTCGCCAACCGAACGGTGACAGAGCAACAAAAACAGCGCCACGATGCGTTGATTAGTAAGCTTCTGAGCTGATAATGTTTGCTTAAGTGAACGATTTGCGTACAATTGCACGCCTTGCAAAATTGGCACATAGGAGAGCACCATGGCACGCGTAACAGTTGAAGATTGTCTGGATAAGGTAGATAACCGTTTTGAGTTAATCATGGTCGCCAGTAAGCGCGCCCGCCAGATTGCCAACGATGGCGCAGACCTGATGGTAGAAGAAGACAATGACAAGCCAACGGTCATTGCTTTACGCGAAATTGCTGAAGGTAAGGTTAACGCCTCAATCTTAGAAGAAACCGAAGAGTAAGCCATTACTCAGTTTGTTTGTCGTTGTTAGTAAACCGTAAACAACGCTTATAAATGATAAAGAACCGGACTAATGTCCGGTTTTTTATTGCCGTTTAAAAGTGATCTAATACACTATAGAAGTGATCAGATATATTATAAACGATGCTTTAACCCTAAGGTTAAGCGCCTTTCTTCCACCACACGAATGGTATTGCTTTGTCCACTGTACATGACTTGGCTTTAAGGTTAGAAGATTACTTAACGCCAGAAAAGATCGCCCGTGTTAAGCGTGCTTACTTCTATGCCGAGCAGGCACATGAAGGCCAGATGCGGCGCAGTGGTGAGCGTTATATTACCCATCCATTGGCGGTGGCCAATATCCTTTCTGACATGCATATGGATCATCAAAGTTTGATGGCTGCCATGATGCATGATGTTTTAGAAGATACCTCCGTTTCTAAAGAAGCCATGATTGAGCAGTTTGGCGAAGGCGTTGCTGAGTTGGTCGATGGCGTTTCTAAACTGACTCACCTTGAGTTTGAAAGTAAGCTTGAAGAGCAGGCAGAAAACTTCCAAAAGATGGTCTTGGCGATGTCGAAAGACATTCGAGTCATCCTTGTGAAGTTGGCCGACAGGCTACATAACATGCGCACCATGAGTGCCATGCCACCTGAAAAGAAGCGCCGTAAATCGCGTGAAACACTGGAGATTTTTGCTCCCATTGCATTGCGTTTAGGCATCAATGACTTACGTGTTGAGCTGGAAGATTTATCCTTCGAGGCCATGTACCCGATTCGGGCAGAGCGCATTCGTTCGGCGATTAAAAAACAGTTTGGTGCCCGTAAAGAGCTGGTGAGCATTATTCAAACGGCATTGAGTAATCGTTTATCAGAAGAGGGTATCGATGCCGAAGTTCAGGGGCGAGAAAAGCACCTCTATTCGATCTACCAAAAGATGCGCGAAAAGCGCAAGTCGCTAAAAGAAATTCTCGATGTTTATGCATTCCGTATCACTACCGATTCGATAGACTCCTGTTATCGAATTTTAGGGGTTGTGCACAACCTCTATAAGCCGATTCCAAATCGCTTTAAAGACTATATTGCTATCCCCAAAACTAACGGCTATCAGTCGTTGCATACCACCTTGATTGGCTTAAACGGCGTACCTATTGAAATTCAGATTCGTACGCGTGATATGGAAGATATGGCCAACCACGGCATTGCTGCCCATTGGCTTTATAAAACCGATGAGAATCAATCGACCCAAACGCACCTTCGAGCGCGACGTTGGGTTAAAAACCTATTAGAAATGCAAGAAAGCGCGGGCGACTCGTTAGAGTTTATTGAAAACGTCAAAATCGACCTGTTCCCGGATGAAATCTATGTGTTTACGCCCAAAGGTCGCATTATGGAATTGCCGAAAGGGGCAACGCCGATCGATTTTGCCTACGCCGTTCATACCGATATTGGCAACAGCTGTGTTGGCTGTTTGGTTAACCGCAAGCTTGCACCATTGAGCCAACCGCTAAGCAGCGGTGATTCCATAAAAATTATTACCACGCCTGGCGCACGGCCAAACCCGGCTTGGTTGAACTTTGTCTTTACTGCTAAGGCCAGAACCAATATTCGATCATTCCTAACGCGTATGGAACGAGAAGACGCCATTGGTTTGGGTAAAAAGCTACTCGATACTCAGTTGGATTTATTGGATCGTAACTTTGAAAGCATACCCGCGCATGTATTAGAGGCGGTGCTTGAGGAGTCCTCACTGCGCGATGTTGATCATCTATTTCAAGAAATTGGTCAAGGTAATAAAACCGCTTACATGGTGGCGCGGCGTTTAGTGCAGTTGAACAGCGAAGAGCTGACTACTGGGCAGGCTTCTTTGACCATTCAGGGCAACGATGGCTTATTAATATCGTACGCCAAATGTTGTCGCCCAATTCCTGGCGACCCAATTGTCGGGGTGATGAGCAAAGGTAAGGGCATGGTGGTGCATGTTGAGCATTGCCGCAACATTATCGATTTGCGTGATGATCCCGACCGCTGCTTGGATTTGCACTGGGATAAATCGATGGAAGGTGAGTTCCAAGTTGAGATCCGACTCGACTTGCGAAACGCTCGCGGTGTCTTGGCCAGTGTTGCTAATGCCGTCTCGCATGCCGATGCCAATATTGAATCTATTCAGATGCAAGATGTCGATGCCAGTAATTCGAGAGTGTCGATTGTTGTTGCTGTCACTGGACGTAAACATTTGAGCCGAGTTATTAAACGACTGCACGCCTTGCCTTCGGTGTCTAAGATCGATCGAGTTTAAATAAAGCGTCAGCACCTCCGCCGAGCTTTGCGTTTAGGTTAAAGTATCAGCTTATCGGCATTTGCTCTGTCATAAAGCTTGCTGATTTGGCTGCGATACTGTTTAGGTTAAGAAATATAAGCCTCTTAAGTTAAGAAATATAAACTTCAGTTAGGTTAAGCAGTATAAATATCGGTTACGCAAATTAAGTATCGGCTACATACATAATAAGTAGTCGTTGTATTGTGCGGGTCATTTGATTTCAATCGCTAATGGCTTTCCAGATTGTCTCTTATAATGGCATATTCTTTATTATTTTAAGGCGCTGTTCATGTTACGACTATTATCTTCTTTTGTGCACTCACGCGGTTATTGGTTTGCCGTATTGGCGGTTGGTGTTGGTATCGAAGCTGTTGCGCTCTATTACCAACATGTCCTAGGCGAACCACCCTGTGCGCTGTGTATTCAGTCACGAGCCTTTGTGTTGCTGGGTGTTTTATTTGGCTTGCTGGGTGTTGTAGGAGCACGACTATCGTTGTTGCGTTACGCAGCTCAGTTAGGTTTGATCGTATCGTTGGGTTTTTTATGGCGCGTTAGCCGCGAGGCCGTTTTGGTTGAGCGTGGCTTAATGGAGTCGACCTGCGGTATGGACCCTGGCTTCCCAAGTTGGTTGCCGTTAGATCAATGGTTGCCACAAGTTTTTGAAGTGTGGACCATGTGTGGTTATACACCGGATTTTATTTTCGGTATGACCATGGGTGAAGGATTACTGTACGGTACGGTTACGTTATTTTTTATCGCAGCCGCTGCATTGTTAGTGCAGTTATTAACCTCATTAGGTTTCCGTCGTATGGCGTAATTGAGCGTTACTTATAGCCTAGGCGGAGAATATTAGGTTAAGGCGGAAAGTGTTTTGATTAGGAGTTTTTTATGCAGCAGAAGGTTGTAAGCCGCTATTCTCGAGCTGTCACAGCAAGCTTATGTATTGCGTTATCTGGCCTTGCGGCATGTGAAACCTTGCCAGCCGATTGGTTATATATGTCTGGTACAGGCAGCTGGCTTTCACGTTCTCAATCGATTAATGAAAAAATCACCTCTGTACCACTGCCGTTAGATAATGTCAGTGCTGATAACTTTTGGTGGCAAACAGAAAAGCCAAACAGCCAGCTGGTGTGGCGTGCTAATAGCCAAAACTCGTTGCCTGCATTGGGTAGCGAAGTCTTGATTCAAGGTGCGCCTGAAACTTGGCAGGTGGTTGATGCCAGTGCTGATATGTTGGTGCTTAAGCGCGGCTCGCGTTTGCGTTATTGGCCGAGAGATCAATGGTATCAATTGGAATGGGTTGAGGCTGAAGCCGATAGCAGTTTTTCTTTTCAACTTATACAGCAGAACAAACAAGCCAATAAACTGCAGTACGCTTGGTGGGATGCAAAAGTTTCGGCCGAGGTGCAATATCGGTTGAATTTGGACAAACGCCAGCCTTCGCTAACGCAAGAATTGTTAGTCCGTAATGATAGCCCGTTCGACTTAACAGCATCGGGTTATAGCTTCTCTCAAGTTGCGCAGCGCCAGCCGATTTTAATGCGTACCACAACGGCTTTAGCAGAAAATGATTCAGCTATTTCTGTGCCGGTAGAAAGCCAAAGTCAGGGCTTGCCTCTGTTAGTTTCAGATAAGGAGGTTTATTTACCTGCGAATTCTAGACAGTGGCTACCGGTTTCGACGACACCATTGCAATCTGTGGCACGCCATTATCAAATTAATTGGGATAGCAGCCAGAGCGGCACTCTCTCGTCACAATACTCATTGAAGCTGGCCGCGAAGCAATCCTTGCCTGCGATCTCAGGTGATGTCAAAGTCCCTTTGTTTGATCATAAGCTAGCGATGCTAACCAGCTACTATCAGCCCAGCAGTGACACACAGGCAGAGCTGTCGTTAGGTGAAAGCCAATTGGTATCGCTCAATGCAGAAGCGCGTGGCAAAGGCCGTTGGCTTTTGGAGACGGTTAACCGTACCGATGAGATGGCAGAAATATCCTTAACGCTGTCGCATTGGGATGGTAAGACGCGTCGTAAGGTGCCACTTAAATTACGTCTTCCGGCTGGCGATACAAAGCAATATAACGTCACGGTCAATTCGTTAGGTCAGCTGCAAGTTAACTAAACCTACTCAACCAGATCGAGGTTGAAACAGCGCGTTGACGTTCTTCTGCAACGGCAGAATAAAAGTCGTTCTAAAAACGTCAACGCCATCTTGTCAAAACACCATCGTTATCCTGTGCCTGCTTGATTGAGTTTCGGTGTAAAACTCTTACACTGCCGCTTCTGTATTTTAATCGTTAAGAACGTTTGGTTGCGTTATCGGCGTTGTTCTTCTGCCTTATGTTAGTTGAAGATCTGTCCTGTTAGCGTGCCAGCCGAAGTCACATAATCGGCATAGGTAAGGAATTAGCACGCATGGCACAGCATACCGTTGAAAAAATAGGTGGTACTTCAATGAGCAATTATTCCGCAGTGCGGGATAACATTGTTCAGGTTTCACGCCCACAGTCACAAATGTATCAGCGGATTTTCGTTGTCTCTGCTTATGGCGGCATGACCAATGCGTTACTCGAACACAAGAAAACACGAGAGCCAGGTGTTTATGCGTTGTTCGCCAATAACGACAGCGATTGGCAGTGGAGCGAAGCTCTGACCGATACCGCCAAAAAAATGCGCCAGAAAAATGCTGAGCTTTTTCAGCAACCGCACTTACTCAAACAGGCCGATCAATTTATAACTGAACGCATGGAAGGCGTTCGTTCTTGCCTGCTGGATTTACAGCGTGTTTGTTCCTACGGTCATTTCCAAATCAATGAGCACCTAGCAACGGTGCGTGAAATGTTAGCCGGAGTTGGTGAGGCACACAGTGCTTTTAATACAGCGCTATTATTGCAAGCCGAAGGTGTTAATGCGCGCTTTGTTGATCTTTCTGGTTGGCGGGAACCGGATAATCTACCGCTGGATGAAAAAATCAAAACGGTCTTTTCACGTTACGACTTCGCTAATGAAATGCCAATTGTTACTGGCTACACCCAATGCCAAGAAGGTTTGATGGGCACTTTTGATCGTGGCTACTCAGAAATTACCTTTAGCAAAATTGCTGAGCTAACTGACGCACGCGAAGCGGTTATCCACAAAGAATATCATCTGTCTACGGCGGACCCACTGGTGGTCGGTGAGCACAATGTGAAACCGATTGGCCGTACCAATTATGATATTGCCGATCAACTATCGTTGATCGGTATGGAAGCCATTCACCCTAAGGCGGCGAAAGGACTGCGCAAGCAAAGTATTCCGCTGCGTGTTAAAAATACCTTTGAGCCTGAACATGACGGCACGCTGATTACCAATGACTACCGCTCGCAAACGCCTCGTGTTGAAATTATTGCCGGTATTCGCCATGTCTATGCACTGAATGTCTTTGACCAAGACATGGTTGGTGAGCCGGAGCAATTTATTGAAATTCAACGTCTAGTTCAGGAGTTTAATGTCTCCTTGCTCGCTAAAGAGCACAACGCTAATACTGTGACGCTTTATTTGGATACCGGCATGAAAGTGGTTGAGCGTATTCAGGCGCGTTTAGAGCGATACTTTCCAAATGCAGAGATGAGCAGCCGCAAAGTGGCGATGGTTTCAGTGATGGGTTCAGATATGAGTGTGCCAGGTATTCTTGCCAGCATGTCTGGTGCGTTGGCTGATAAAAACATCAACGTCATGGCGGTTTATCAGGGCATTCGTCAGGTGGATGTGCGTATCGTTATAGAAGAAGACCATTACGATGCCACCATTGCCGCTTTGCATGAAGCGTTGATTGAGCGGCCAGGCTATTCGGTGAAAGCTGCCGGCTAAGGCAGCGCACCACAGACTTGGTTTCGACCTGCTTTCTGTGCAGTGACCAAGCGCTGGTCGGACATAAACACCAATTGCTCAACACTTTTGTTGGGCTCCCACTCAACAATGCCAGCGCTAATGGTGATTGGCTGTGGAAATTGGTTCCACTTCAGCTCAAAGATTAGTTGCCTAACCTGATTCACCTTAACCAGTGCCTGATGGCTATTGGTGTTCGGTAGTAGCACCAAAAATTCTTGGTTGCCGTAGCGGGCGCAAATAGTTTCTTTGTTAAAGTTCTGCTTAATGATTTGAGCGACTCGAGCGAGCACTGCATCGCCTAGATCATGGCCGTAGGTATCATTGATCCGTTTAAAATGATCGATGCCGATAAGCGCGACTGAAAAGGTCGCATTAATTTTTTTGGTGCTGTTGTAGAGTTCATGCAGCTGTTGAATTGCATGGCGGCGATTATACAGGCTGGTGGTTAGATCGAGTGTATTGGCGTTGCTTGCCTGCTGGCGAAATACCATCAGCTCTTCGACTAATTCTGTCACCTCAGTGAGTAGCAGAGTCTTGATATTGCTGTCTTGGTCATCGACTAGAAGTTTTGTACGTACCCAGCAGCTGTTTTGATGCAAGCTAATGCCCAGATACGGCTCTTCTAACGACTGCTCCAGTACTGCTTCGATGCTAATGCTTTGGTAGTCGCGATCGTAGAGATAGAGGCTGCGCTCTCGAAGCCATTGATCGTCCAGTACGCGTTGGCTTTGGTTTGAACCAAGCCAAAATAATGCTAATTCGCTGGCGGCGATCAATTGATGCTGCTGATTGAATTGAATCACCGCCGTGCGGCTGGCATCAATAATCGTGTTCGCTTGCATTGAGAAGTCTGTATTAAGTTGTTTCACCGCGTTTCCTTAACTGGGTGTTTAATACCTATAAACCACTGCAAATATAAAGGGAACCGCCAGCAGTTGCCTGCTTTTTTTGTCTTACCTCTAATGAGATAGTCCTAACGAGATAGCCCTAATGAAATCGTTCTAACGAGTTGCATTACCTAAAGCTTAAGTTAGCTCGGTTACATTAGGGTTGATAGCAGTCGGCCTAAGCTTAGGCGCTTGTTGGGAAAATAGCACGTGCAATGACAGGCCATTGAGTGGCCCAGTTATCGGTTGGCTTGCGTTTAAATTCGCTGCGCACAAATTGGTTAATGTGGCCTTCGGCAAATACCAGCATCATATTAGCAGCTTGCGCCATTGGCAGGACGGGACGAATACCGTCGCGAATCTCGCCATCGCGCATAATCTGCTTCAACTGGGTCTCTAGGCGATCAAAAATCTGTACCACTCGTGAGCGTAATCGCTCGACATCGCCTGCCAACGCATCGCCGATAAGTATGCGGCACATGCCTGGGTTGCGTTCAGCAAAGGCCAACAACAACATGAGCACGGCTTCGCATTGAGCCAGCGCTGAAGGCTCTTCCTGTAATATACGATGCACGCGGGTAAAGAGCGTTTCTTCGATAAAGATGATCAGGCCTTCAAACATTTTGGTTTTGCTTGGGAAATGGCGGTACAAGGCAGCTTCGGAAACGCCGACCTCTTTGGCAAGCTTTGCTGTCGTGATCGTTTGGCCCGGGTTCGATTCCAACATATGGGCTAATGATTGTAGGATTTGGTCTCGCCGAGAAAGAGAGTCGTTACTGCTCATAGGTACGCCTCTGTCTGATTGGTAATCAGGGTGCCGACACCGGTATCGGAGAAAATCTCTAATAGGGTTGAGTGTGGCACGCGGCCGTCGATGATATGGGCGCTGGTGACACCAGAATGCACAGCGTCTAGAGCGCATTGAATTTTCGGTAACATGCCGCCAAAAATGGTGCCGTCGGCAATAAGCTCATTAACCTGTTGAGTGCTAAGGCCAGTCAATACTTGGCCGTCTTTACCCTGTAAGCCGGCGATATTGGTTAATAAAATGAGTTTTTCTGCGCCTAGCACTTCGGCCATTTTACCAGCGACCAAGTCGGCATTAATGTTATAGCTGGCACCGTCTTCGCCAACGCCGATAGGGGCGATGACAGGAATGTACTCACCGTCAGACATACGTTCGATAAAATCTTTATTGATCGACTCAACTTCACCAACGTGACCGATATCGATAATTTCGGATTTTTGCAGCCCAGGGTTATCGACAGAAACTTTCAGTTTTGTTGCCTGAATGCAGTGTGCATCTTTACCGGTTAAGCCAAAGGCTTTTCCGCCAGCCTGATTGATCAGTGAAACGATGTCTTTATTGACCAGCCCGCCCAGCACCATTTCGACAACATCCATGGTCTCGCTGGTGGTGACGCGCATGCCGTTAATGAAATTACTTTCTATGTTCAGCTTTTCCAGTAACGAGCCGATTTGAGGGCCGCCGCCATGCACCACGACAGGGTTAATGCCGACCGTTTTTAGCAATACGATGTCGCGTGCAAAGCTGGCTTTAAGCTGTTCATCGACCATGGCGTTACCGCCGTATTTAATGACGATGGTTTTACCCTGAAACTTTTGCAAATAGGGCAGCGCTTCGTGCAGAACTTTAACAAAATCGTGAGCGGTACTAGTATCTAACGGCATATAGATTCCAATGGTGAAAAGCGACCTAACGAATGAATGAATGAGATTCATGATCGCAAAGTGAGTACTTACTTAATAGCCTGAATTAAAAAATAAATTAGCCGTGGCTGTCAATGTTTAACCAGCTGACAAAGCCACCTAACCAATACTGCTTATTCTTTACCGGTGCTACCAAAGCCACCCGTGCCACGTTCACTCTGCTGAAATTGATCTACAAGATCAAAGCTGGCTTGCACCACAGGCAGCAATACCAATTGAGCAATGCGATCAGCGTTGTTGATCGTGACGGCTTCATTGCCGCGATTCCAGCAAGAAATCATCAGTTCACCTTGGTAATCGGAGTCGATTAGTCCGACTAAGTTACCCAGTACTAAGCCTTTTTTATGGCCAAGGCCAGAGCGCGGTAAAATAGTTGCTGCTAACGATGGATCGCCAATATAAATGGCTAAGCCGGTCTTCACCAATTCAGTTTGGCCCGGTTGAAGAATCAACGGTTCATCAAGTAGTGCGCGCAGGTCCATACCCGCAGAGCCTTCGGTGCCATAAGAGGGTAGCGGGAAGTCTTCAGTACCGACTCTTGGGTCGAGGATTTTCAGTTGTAGCTTATGAGTCATTCAATCTGCCTTTTGATCAGTGCCAGTTGTTTAGTAAGTCAGGCTGTTAGTGAATCAGGGTGTTAGTGAATTAGAGTGTTGATGTGATCGAGAATAAAATGGCTGACGTCATGCTTTGTTGCTGGGCCAAAAGGCTCCGAGCCAGACTGAGTCACCCAAATAATCTCATTGTTGTCAGCGCCAAAGCCGATGTCTTGGCGTGAAACATCGTTGGCGACCACGGCATCAAGATTCTTTCGTTTCAATTTTTGCTGTGCGTATTGCTCGGCCTGCTGGGTTTCGGCGGCGAAACCAATAACGGTTTTTGGTCGATCAGAGTGCTTGGCGACCGTTGCTAAGATATCGGGGTTTTCTATGAGTGTCAGGCTTAGCTCACTGCCGCTGCCATCCTTTTTGATTTTTTGCTCGGCCGCTTCTGCGGGGCGATAGTCGGCAACAGCTGCGGTTGCAATGAAGATATCGCATGACGATATGCAGTCTAAGCTGGTTTTCAATAGTTGCTCAGCGCTGCGAATATCGAGTCGTTGCACGCCAGCAGGTGTTGGCAGGTTCACGGGCCCTGCGATTAACGTCACCTGAGCGCCGCGTTCAGCCGCAGCCGCAGCAAGGCTGAAGCCCATTTTTCCGCTGCTGTGATTAGATAAATAACGCACCGGGTCGATCGCTTCCTGCGTCGGCCCTGCGGTGATCACAATGTGCTTGTTGGCTAAGTCTGCCTGTTTAAACACAGCCTGAGCCTGATTGAAGATTTCTACTGGTTCTAGCATGCGACCGAAGCCCATATCGCCACAGGCTTGTTCGCCTTGAGCGGGGCCAAATTGGTGCAAGTGAGTCAGTGTTTGGTGCAACTCATTGAGGTTGCGCTGAGTCAGAGGGTGGTGCCACATAAATTCATTCATGGCAGGAGCGATGGCTAATTTAGCTTGGCTGGCTAAGCATAGCGTTGTTAAAAGATCGTTAGCCATGCCTGCATTCAAACGAGCGATAAAGTCAGCCGTTGCTGGCGCGACAATAATCAGATCTGCCCATTTAGCCAATTCGATATGACCCATGCCCAATTCTGCTGATTCATCAAATAGGCTGGTACTGACAGCATTACCCGACAAGGCTTGAAGTGTTAGTGGAGTAATGAATTCTTGCGCCGATTCAGTCATAACGACGCGGACTTCAGCACCGGCTTTGATAAAAAGCCGAACCAGCTCAGCAGATTTGTAGGCGGCAATACCGCCGGTAATGCCGACGATCACTTTTTTATTTCGGAAACAGGCTGTGCTCATACAGTATATCCATTGCTTGCTAATAGGCGGAGACTGGTTTCGACCTTATAACTGTTGTTGAGTTTCAATATAACGGCCGTTGAGTTTCAACGCGCTGCTAAGTATGGTGTTAGAGACTCTAAGTATGGTGTTAGAGACTGTCGCGCGCTAGAGCAGGCAGGGTAACACAACTCAAATTCGGTTGGTAAAGGCAGTCACGGCTGTTTTGCGCTAACTCATCAGCATTTAAACAAAGGATTGTTTATGTCGATTAAGCAATGGCCTGAGAGCCAAAGACCCAGAGAAAAACTGTTAAATCAGGGCGCAGAGGCGCTTTCGGATGCCGAACTGTTGGCGATTTTTTTACGAACCGGCATTCCCGGCTTAGATGCTGTGTCCTTATCGCAGAAAATCCTCAATAGGTTTGGCTCGATTGCTAGCCTGTTTCAGGTCGATTTAGCGGAATTTTGCCAAGGGCCAGGTCTTGGTCCGGCAAAGTTTGTGCAGTTGCAGGCCGTATTGGAGATGAGTCGGCGTTATTTGCGTACCGAGCTGCAATCGCGAAAAGCGTTAACATCGCCAACCGACACTCGAAATTTTCTATTGGCTCAAATGCAGGCTTTACCGCGTGAACAGTTCAGTTGTATCTGGTTAGACAGTCAACACCGCGTTTTGCGCTTCGAAACGCTGTTTTACGGCACAATCGACAGTGCCGCTGTGTATCCACGCGAAGTAGTTAAGGCGGCTCTGGCCTGTAATGCCGCAGCGGTCATATTGGCGCATAATCATCCCAGCGGAGTGGCGGAGCCAAGTTCGGCCGATCAGCTCATTACCGAGCGGATTCGAAGCGCCTTGGACTTGGTCGATGTGCGTTTATTGGATCATATGGTGGTCGGTCAGGGCGTGGTCATCAGCTTTGCCGAAAGAGGGCTGATTTGAACAAAAAAACAGCACCAATACTTGAGCTTGCCTTTAGATTCTGGTATAAATCGCGCCTCTTTGAATCAGGGCCCCAGGTCCCCAAGATTTTAGATAGAATTGTTTAAGCCTTTAAACCTTAAATGCTTAAACAGCGAGCGCTGTTTTTATCGAGCTCCGAGCAACGCAATAGCATTGCTTAGAACGAGAGGATGCCAGTTAGGCATGGGCTTAAAAGGCCATAAAACGGCATCCGTAATCTAAAACATGAAAATCCTGCGGTCGAATTAACTTATTAAGCTCAAGTGCGGTGTCACCGACCATTGGAGGCGACAAAGAATGTCTAAAGTTTGCCAAGTTACAGGTAAGCGTCCTGTAACAGGGAATAATGTTTCCCACTCACAGATCAAAACTAAGCGTCGGTTCTTACCGAATCTTCACACTCACCGTTTTTGGGTTGAGAGTGAAAAGCGCTTCGTTAAATTGCGTATCTCTACTAAAGGTATGCGTATTATCGATAAAAAGGGTATTGAGTCTGTACTAGCAGATCTACGTGCCCGTGGTGAAAAAGTTTAAGGAGTCTAAACGATGCCACGTGATAAGATTCGTCTAGTAAGTTCTGCAGGTACTGGTTATTTCTATACCACTGATAAGAACAAGCGTAATACGCCGGATAAACTAGAATTTAAAAAATACGATCCTAAAGTACGTAAACACGTTATCTTTAAGGAAGCTAAAATCAAGTAATTGAATTTTAGTACTCAAAAAAGCTCGGTTCGCCGAGTTTTTTTTTGTCTAGAATAAAAATACACTTGTCTGCTTGATCGTTATTTAAGCCCCACTTAAATCTGTCGTGCTGTTGATGCTTGTAGTATAAAGACGGCCATTAGATTCTTTTTGTATGCACAGGCTTTGATGTTGATGCTGTTTGCTACTCTACGAACCATAATTTTTTATATGCTGAGCGTGAGCTTTACCATGCTTTGGTGTGCTGTATTTGGCGTGATCGGCTATTTAGTGCCTCTGCCTCGACGTTATTACGTCGTTATTGGTGGTTGGGCTAAGGTAATCCATGCGCTGAGTCGGCTGTTTCTAGGAATACAGGTTCGCGTTCACGGCCGTGAAAATATCCCTAAAGAGCCCAGTATCATTGTCTCTAACCATCAATCTGCATGGGAAACCTTTTTCTTACAGCACTTGTTTCAACCGCAGTCACAGGTTGCAAAATCCAGTTTGCTGAAGATTCCGTTTTTTGGTTGGGCTTATGCCACCTGTAAGCCGATTGCTATCGATCGCAGCAAGCGCCGAGAAGCGATGCAGCAAATCATTGAGCAGGGTCGTGAGCGCATTGCTCAGGGCTTTTCGATATTGATTTTTCCTGAGGGAACACGAAGCTTGCCGAATGCACCGTTGCCGTTTAAAAAGGGCGGCGCTGTCTTGGCGTTGGCAACAGGAACTCATATTGTGCCGGTAACGCACAATTCAGGCTCTTTTTGGCACAACGATCGGT
Organism: Reinekea thalattae; assembly: GCF_008041945.1. Lineage (NCBI taxonomy): Bacteria > Pseudomonadati > Pseudomonadota > Gammaproteobacteria > Oceanospirillales > Saccharospirillaceae > Reinekea > Reinekea thalattae. The sequence goes on from NZ_VKAD01000001.1 coordinate 2,166,715, forward strand.
TTGTTAAAACGCCTGGTACGGTTGACGTCTTTATTCATCCGGTTGTGAAAGTGGAAGGTCAGCCAGCTGAACAGATCATGGCTGAAGTCGAAGCTATTGTGTTGTCTAAGCTAAAATAATCGCTTAAGTTAAAAAAAGCTGCCCAGCACTTAGGCTGGGCAGGTTCTATCTAACTCAAGTCATATCTACTAATTTAGGTCGTATCAAATCAATGAAGCAACGCAGCTGTTAGCTTTCTTTAGCAGCATCAATTGCGCGTTGAATGTCTTCTTGAGGGTAAGCGCCCTTGAGTATTTGGCCACCGACAACAAAAGCAGGCGTGCCGGTAATACCAAGCTGTTGGGCTAGGTATTTGGTTTCCTGTAGGTGTTTGGCGATATCGCCGTTAGAAAGTTCTTTCTCTACCTTAGCTCGATCCAAACCTACGCGCTCAACAACGGCCCAAGCATCATTTTCTGTGCGTACACTGCGGCTTTCAAGTAAGGCGCGATGAAACGCTTGGTATTTATCTGGGTAGGCTAGGTTTACTGCCAATGCGATATTTGACGCTTTAGCAGAGCCTTCCGATAAGATCGGCCATTCCTTGTAAACGACTTTTAAATCAGGATTATCCGCAATCAACTGCTGTAGCGTGCCATTGGCTCGCTTGCAATAACCGCAGTTGTAATCGAAAAACTCAACAATGGTTACACTGCCGTTTGGGTTTCCGCCAACAGGATCTATTGGGTTGTTCGTGAGCTGTGCCGTCATCTGCTTGAGTGATAGCGCCTCTTGTCGAGCTTGCTCTTCTTTTGCCTGGTTTTGTAGCTTGTAGATGGCTTCAGCGACAACTTCTGGGTTGTCGATAATGTATTGATGCACAATCTGCTCAATATCACTCTTTTCAAATTCTTCAGCTACTAGGGCTGTACTCGTGCTAGCCATAATGAGTGTGGCGAGGCTGATAGGTCGGAACAACTTAACTGCTTTCATGAGATCTCCGGTGTTAGGCTCTGCGCTTAGAGGGCTTGATCATACATAAGTTCCTGCGATTAAAAATATCATCAGGCGGTATCCGTTGCTTAGAAGCTGTAAATTTGTAATTTTGTAACAAAAATGGCCAAAAGGTGGATTAGTTGAGCATCTGCTGAATTCGGGCTTTCAGCATCTCAATGACGACTCGATTTTTACCGCCGCGAGGCACAATGATGTCAGCGTATTGTTTCGAGGGTTGTACAAACTCCAAAAACATCGGTCGTACTGTCCGCTTGTATTGTTCCAGCACTGAATCCATGGTGCGGCCGCGCTCTTCTATATCGCGTTTAAGTCGTCTAAGTAGGCAAATATCTAAGTCAGTATCGATAAAGACTTTGGCATCTAGGCGTTGGCGGATTCGCTTGTCGTGCAGTAATAGGATGCCTTCGACGATGACGACTCGGCTAGGTTGCAAGTCGACGGTTTCTTTAGAGCGATTATGTTGCGTGTAGTCGTAGACCGGAACAGAGATCTCTTGCTTGTTCTCGAGAGCTTGTAGGTGCTCGATTAACAGGTCGTGATCAAAGGCGTTTGGATGGTCGTAGTTGATCTGCTCGCGCTCTTCGAAGCTGATGTCGCTGCGCTCTTTGTAATAGCTGTCCTCTTTGATGATCGATACAGCCTCTTCGCCTAATTCGTACTGCAGTTCGTAATGGATCGTTTTAGACAGTAGGCTTTTGCCAGATGCTGATGCACCCGCAATGCCGATAAAAAGAGGCTTTGTTTTCATAAAGGTACCAAGTAAAAATAAATTGAACGGTTTTCGACTGCGCACGAGCGAACGGGTTAATTTGTACCATAAAAATGGCACGACCATTGGTGGCGGGCTATTCTATTGTTTTTGGTGGGAATTGTCGCGACGAACTTCGCTGATATTGATCAATCATAGTGTAATAAAATTACATATTGGCTGTTAATTACTGGTTGTGAAGATACAATAGAGGCTTAAATTTAATCCCACCTGAAAACAATCTTTTAAAGGATCTCACATGTCTGTAATTAAGATGACTGATCTGGACTTGGCCGGTAAGCGTGTGTTTATCCGCGCCGACCTTAATGTTCCAGTTAAAGATGGCAAAGTAACATCGGATGCGCGAATTCTCGCTTCTTTACCTACAATTCAACATTGCCTAGAAGCTGGCGCAAAAGTGATGGTTACCTCACACCTTGGTCGTCCTACCGAAGGTGAATACGCCGAAGAGTTTTCTTTGCAGCCCGTTGTTAACTACCTTAACGACGCCTTAGATTGTGATGTTAAATTAGCAAAAGATTACTTAGACGGCATCGAACTGAACGCTGGTGAGTTGGTCGTACTAGAAAACGTTCGCTTCAATAAAGGCGAAAAGAAGAACGATGACGAGCTGTCTAAAAAATACGCAGCATTGTGCGATATTTTTGTCATGGACGCCTTTGGTACTGCGCACCGCGCTCAGGCATCAACTCATGGTGTTGGTATGTTTGCCGATGTTGCTTGTGCTGGCCCGCTATTGGCGAATGAGCTTGAAGCACTTGCTAAAGCAATGGATAAGCCGGCTCGACCAATGGTCGCGATTGTCGGTGGTTCTAAGGTTTCAACCAAACTGACGGTATTGGAATCACTATCGAAAGTAGCTGATCAGCTTGTTGTTGGTGGTGGTATTGCGAATACCTTTATTGCAGCAGCAGGTCATAACGTTGGTAAATCTCTGTATGAAGCCGATTTAGTCGGTACTGCGAAAAAGCTAATGGATGAGTGCGCGATTCCAGTTGCAACCGATGTTGCTTGTGCCAAAGCGTTTGATGAAAACGCAGCAGCAGAAATCAAAAAGGTCGAAGATGTTTCTGATGACGACATGATTTTTGACTTAGGCCCTGACTCAATCGCTGTTCTAGCCGATATTTTGAAAGACGCCAAGACCATTTTGTGGAACGGCCCAGTCGGCGTATTCGAATTTAAGAACTTTGAAGCCGGTACAGCAGGTATCTCTAAAGCGATCGCTGAATCAGAAGGTTTCTCAGTTGCTGGTGGTGGCGACACTCTAGCGGCTATTGATAAATTTGGCATTAAGGCTGATGTTTCTTACATCTCAACAGGTGGTGGTGCTTTCCTTGAATTTGTTGAAGGAAAAGTCTTACCAGCGGTTGCAATGTTGGAAGAGCGCGCCAAGTAATAGTAGAGGCCCTTTCGGAGAGTGAGGGCATTTATTCGCACGGCCAATGATTGGACTAACTGCTATTTAGATAAGTCGATACTTAAATGAATCGGTACTTAGATAAATCAGTAAGTAGCCTAAGCGCTGGCCGTTTCTCCTTACAAATAAAATAAAAGGTTGATCCCATGACAAAAGTTCTAGATGTCGTAAAACCCGGTGTAGTTTCTGGAGACGATCTGCAAAAACTGCTTGAAGTCTGTAAATCTGAAGGCTTTGCCTTGCCCGCGGTAAACGTTGTTAATACCGATACAATTAATGCGGTTATGGAAGCAGCGGCTAAGGTTAATTCACCTGTTTTTATTCAGTTTTCTAATGGCGGTGCAGCGTTTCTTGCCGGTAAAGGTTTGAAGGGTGAAGGCCAAGAAAATCAAATTCGCGGCGCGGTTGCTGGTGCGAAATACGTGCATGCTATGGCCGAAGCCTACGGCATTCCGGTTATTCTGCACACAGACCACGCGGCCAAAAAATTACTGCCTTGGATTGATGGCTTGCTTGACGCTGGTGAAGAGCACTTTGCTCAAACCGGTAAGCCTCTGTTCTCATCACATATGCTTGATCTATCCGAAGAGCCGTTAGAAGAGAATTTAGAGATCTGTGCAGAGTACTTAAAGCGCATGGATAAGCTGGGCATGACCATTGAAATTGAATTGGGCATTACTGGTGGTGAAGAAGACGGTGTCGACAACAGCGATGTTGATCAGGCTGACCTATACACCAAGCCTGAAGAAGTGGCGCGTGCTTATGAAGTTTTGAGTGCTATTTCTCCTCGTTTCACCATTGCTGCTTCATTCGGTAATGTTCACGGTGTTTATAAGCCGGGTAACGTTAAGTTGAAGCCAGCTATTCTGGACGCGTCGCAAAAATACTGTTCTGATAAATTTGGTTTACCAGAAAAAGGCTTAACCTTTGTGTTCCACGGTGGTTCAGGCTCAAGTGCTGACGAAATTGCTGAAGCGATCAGCTACGGTGTTGTAAAAATGAACATCGACACTGATACTCAGTGGGCAAATTGGAATGGTGTGTTGGATTATTACCAAGCGAATGAGGCCTATTTGCAAGGCCAGATTGGTAATCCAACCGGTGAAGATGCGCCAAACAAAAAGTATTACGACCCTCGTGCATGGTTGCGCAAAGCGCAAGAAAGCATGGTTACTCGATTAGAGCAGGCGTTTAGTGAGCTGAACGCTATAGATCGTAACTAATTGAACAGCCTTGTTCATTTAAAGCCGAGCAATGCTCGGCTTTTTTGTGCCTGATAACTTTTGCTTAATAGAGGGCTTTAGCCACTAAAGTTTCATGTTCCAGTGGGATGGTTTAATCGAGGTGAAAGTGCGTTGAGTTTCATGCTCGAAAATGGCTCAATAATAGTGCTCGATATAAGTGCATTGCACGTAATGAGTGCAATACTTAGACGTAAAAGCAGAGAAAATTGCACTAAGCTATTATTTTCCTTGGGTTTTTTTAGTTGGCATGTACTTCGCTTAAAAAGAAATATCGTTGTATTACAGGGCGTATTTGCGCTTTTTGAATGCATTGCCAATCATTTAGATGAAGTTGATTGGACGTTTTATATACCATAAACAGAATTGAGTCAGAAAACAGCGCCTGTTGGTGGTTAAACCAGACCTGTTTGTCTTCCTCAATTCACCTCGAGCTACCGTGGAGCCATCAATATGAAATTAGTTTCCGCAATAATTAAGCCCTTCAAATTGGATGATGTTCGTGAAGCATTATCTGAAATTGGAGTTCAGGGCATAACAGTTACAGAAGTAAAGGGTTTCGGCCGTCAAAAAGGTCATACTGAGTTATATCGTGGTGCCGAATACGTTGTTGATTTCTTGCCGAAAGTAAAAGTTGAAGTTGCTATCAGTGACGATGTGGTTGATCAAACCATCGAAGCGATTTCTAAAGCAGCTAACACAGGTAAAATTGGCGATGGCAAAATTTTTGTTGCGCCATTAGAGCAAACAGTTCGAATTCGTACCGGTGAAACCGGCGACGAAGCGATCTAATTTAAGATTCCTAATCGGAGATTAAAATGAACGAAGTATTTGAATTACAGTATGCGTTAGACACGTTTTACTTCTTAGTATGTGGCGCTTTAGTTATGTGGATGGCGGCTGGCTTCTCTATGTTAGAAGCAGGTCTTGTGCGTTCTAAAAACACCACTGAAATCCTAACTAAAAACATTGCACTGTTTGCAATCGCTTGTTTTATGTATTTGGTTTGCGGTTATGCAATCATGTATGGAATGGCTGGAGAAGACGGGCTGCATGCCGCGGTACCATTTTTAGCTGGCATTACTGGTGACGGTGTTTCAGACGGCGACAGTTACGCTCCGTCTGCTGATTTCTTCTTCCAGGTAGTATTCGTTGCGACTGCAATGTCTATCGTATCTGGTGCCGTTGCTGAGCGCATGAAGCTTTGGGCATTTTTAGCTTTTGCTGTTGTTATGACAGGTTTCATCTACCCAATGGAAGGTCGTTGGACTTGGGGCGGTAACCCAGTCTTCGGTCTATATGAGCTAACCATGGTTGACTTTGCAGGTTCTGGTATTGTTCACCTTGCTGGTGCTGCTGCAGCGCTTGCTGGTGTTATTTTACTTGGCGCTCGTAAAGGCAAGTACGGTAAAAACGGTGAAGTAAATGCTATTCCTGGTGCGAACTTACCGATGGCTACTTTAGGTACGTTCATCCTTTGGATGGGGTGGTTCGGCTTTAATGGTGGCTCTGTGCTTCAGACTTCTACTGTTGATACAGCTAATGCCGTTGCCGTTGTATTCCTAAATACTAACGCTGCTGCCGCTGGTGGTGCGATCTCTGCGATGATCCTAGCGCGCATTCTATTCAAGAAAGCTGACCTTACTATGATTTTGAATGGTGCTTTGGCTGGCCTAGTTGTTATTACTGCTGGCCCAGATACACCAACTCCTCTACAAGCAACTATTTGGGGTGCTTTAGGCGGTATCTTGGTTGTGTTCAGCATCCTAGCGCTTGATAAATTCAAGATCGATGACCCAGTGGGTGCGATCTCTGTGCACGGTACTTGCGGTATTTTAGGTCTTCTATTAGTTCCTGTAACTAATGGTGATGCGACCTTCGTTGGTCAAATCGTTGGTGCGGTTACTATCTTCGTATGGGTATTCGTTGCTTCTCTAATCGTTTGGGGCATCATCAAAGCGGTTATGGGTGTTCGAGTCTCTGAAGAAGAAGAGTACGAAGGTGTTGATTTGGCAGAATGTGGTATGGAAGCATACCCTGAGTTCAACAAGGCTTCTTAATCGCCCTGTAAACTCGCTAATCAAAACACTTTAAAGAGCGCTTCGGCGCTCTTTTTGTTTTTATTGGAATCTACAAAATAACCGTTAAACTGTAAGACCTATTGTTCTGTCGTGTCGCTTAGAGGCCCTAATGAGATTTTTTTGTATTCTGTTTTTGTTATTAACAGCTGGTTGTGCCAGTTTTTCGGTAAATGACCTCTATAAAGAGCCGACCTTTAATTATCAGACCACTCAGCTACAGCAGCTTTCGTTTTCTGAACTGTATGCCAAAACGCAATTAACCATTACCAACCACAATGCCTATAGTTTGCCAATTCAATCCGTTACGGCGCAGCTTATGGTTGCAGGTGAACCAATTATTGCACTGGACAGTCCAATACCAACCTTAGCTCCTTCTTCGACAACCAGTGTTGAATTGAATTGGTCATTGGCTTACAGCGCATTAAGTGATGCTGCTCAGATTTACCTATCAGAAAATGAATTGCCGCTAACACTTGCGTTGACTCCTACGTTTGAAGTGCCAGTCTTAGGTGCTCGTTCGGTTAATTGGCAGCGAGAGTTTTTGGTACCTATTGCTAAAGCGCCTAAAGTGCGAGTAACCGATTGGAAAGTCAGTAACATCAGTCTGTCAGCATTAACCTTATCTTTTGATTTGGCGATAGATAATCCGAATGTGTTTTCTTTTGTAACCGAAGATTGGCAATTGGCGCTGAATACAGAAAATAAAAATATTGCTTCTTTCGATCTCAATGATGGCAGTATCGCCGCTGAATCGGCCACGCAAAAGCAGGTCGAGTTAACCCTCGGCTTATTTGATTTAGGGATCGCGGCACTAAATGGACTCAAGCAGGGGAGCTGGCCTGATAGTCTTGAGTTAGATGTCTCCGGCGATTGGCGATCTGATGACTTGGATGTACCGCTGCCATTGATTACATCTAATAGCCTGAAGGCGCTGTTTTAATCTTAGTGAGTTACAATAATATTATCGTTTTATGATAACCGTTAGCCTTGAGATTCAGGTGTTTCGGTGTGTTAAATATGCTTCAATGCATTGTTGTTTTTAAAAGGGTTTGATGATGTCTAAATCGATCGCTGATCAATTATTGGGACTCGGCTTAGCGGATAAAAAGCAGATTCAGAAAGATAAGGCCGAAAAACGTAAGGCCGATAAGCAGTCGCGTAAACATAAAGATGCAAATGACGATGAAGCAAAATTAGCTGTCGAAGCGGCGCGTAAAAAGAAATTAGAGCATGACCGACAGTTAAATCTAGCACGCCAAGCGCAAGCAGATAAGAAAGCGGTTCTGGCACAAGTTAAGCAAATGGTTGAGTCCGCTAAGATTCATTCGGATGACGGTGACATCAAATATAACTTTGCTGATCGGCTGGATAATAAGATTAAATCTATTTACGTCACTGACGCCGTTCAGCAAGACTTATCTCGAGGTCGACTTGCCATTGCTGTTAGCGATGGTCGTTACTATGTGATCACAAAAGAAGTCGCAGATAAGATTGCAGAGCGCAGCGAAAACAGCATTGTATTTATTGCGGATGCCAATAACGATGCACCAGACGAAGACGACCCTTACAAAGACTTTGTTATTCCCGATGATTTAATGTGGTAGGCCAATGACTGATAAAAAAGGATTTACGAGCTGTATTGTGCATCATGACCGTCGGCAAAAATTTTCCAACGGCCCAGTACATGCGCCAATTTATAATAGCGTGCTTTACAACCATGATAAGACTCAAGATCTGATTGATATCTTTCAAGGAACTAAGGCGGGCTATAGCTATTCTAGGCAGGCGACACCGACCTCCGATTCACTACAAAATTTAGTCAATGAAGCAGAGCAAGGCATTGGCTCATTAGTTTTTGCAACCGGCATGGCGGCCATTAGCTCGGTATTTTTAACCTTATTAAAAGCGGGTGATCACCTGATTGCCAGCCAATATTTGTTTGGTAATACCCATAGTTTATTGTTGACCTTGCAAGAGCTCGGTATCGAAGTCTCTTTAGTCGATACTTGTGATCTCGAATCGGTAATGGCAGCGAAGCAAGCCAATACTCGTATGGTGTTTACCGAAACCATTGCTAATCCGGGTACTCAAATTGCGGATTTATCCGCTATCGGTGACTGGTGTGCTGAGCTTGGCTTGGTTTATTTTGTTGATAACACGATGACGTCGCCTTATCTGTTTCGTCCCAAAGCCGTGAAGGCGGCATTGGTCATGAATAGCCTGTCGAAATTCTTTTGTGGTCACGGTTCTGTTTTAGGTGGTTCAATTACCGATACTGGTCAATTTAACTGGCAAGATTATCCGAATATTTTTGATGCCTACCGCAAAGGTGATTCCAGTAAATGGGCGCTCATGCAAATTAAGAAAAAATATTTGCGTGATATGGGCGGAAGCTTAAGTGCAGATGCTGCTTATCAAATCGCAGTAGGTGCAGAAACCATGGCTTTGCGCATGGACCGTTCTAACGCCTCTGCCTTAGCACTAGCCCAGATGTTAGATGCGCATCCGAAAGTTAAAAAAGTTTATTACCCAGGTCTAGCAACGCATCCTCAACATGACCTAGCGACTAAGCTATTTAAAAAATACGGTTCGTTACTGAGTTTTGATCTGATTGATGGCGCAGACTGCGCGGCCTTTTTAGACAGTATCGATATGGTATTAAACGCAACCCATTTGGGTGATAACCGAACCTTGGCGCTGCCTATGGCGAGTACGATATTTTTCGAGATGGGGCCGAAGAATCGGGCCAGTATCGGTATTGGTGATACTATGATTCGATGCTCGGTTGGCATTGAAGAGACCGATGATTTGTTATCGGAATTTTCAGCGGCATTAGAGCAATTATAAGACATTAGTTATTAACGTTAGGCGTGAAATATTATAAAAATTATACGCCAGATAAAAATTATAAACGCGGGAATAGTTGTGTCAGATGCTTGGTTAGTTGGAGCATCGGCACAGCCTTTACTGAGCGACATTCGATAAACGCAGATCCATCCAAAAACACTAGTGAATATCACTGCGAAGGAAGCACCTGATGGCTCGAGTTCTAATAATTGATGATCACCCATTGTTTCGCGATGCATTAAGATTATCGCTGATGCAAAAGCCTAAAGAGTTAGCATTGGGTGAAGAAAATGCGATTGATTTTTCAGAGTCATTCGAACAGGCGCGGCGTGTGCTCAACCATGATGCTGAAATTGAGCTAGTGTTGCTCGATCTACACCTACCTGGCATTGATGGTTTTTGGGGGCTGTTAGAGCTTCGCAAACAGTTTCCACATATTGCGGTGTTAATTATTTCAGGCAATGACGAACCCAGTGTTATCGCCAAATCTCGGGTTTGTGGTGCTGTTGGTTTTATTTCTAAATCGTTAGCCGCCGACAGTATTTTGCATGGCGTGCGCGATGTGTTGCAGGGCATGGAATTTTGGCCAGAAAATATGGTCGAACCGGACGCTGACTTTATCGATGTACCGTTGCGAATTAACGATTTGACTGATCAACAGATGCGTGTGTTACGCCATCTGCAAGAAGGTCGTTTAAATAAACAAATCGCCTATGACCTCGATATATCTGAAGCGACGGTCAAGGCTCACGTCACGGCGATCTTTAGAAAACTAAAGGTACTTAACCGAACGCAGGCGGTTATTATGGCGAATCGTCTGGATGTTGATCCGCCAAGTACAATTTAATTAAAAAATAAAAAGGTAATTCAACAAGCACAAGAAGCTAACGCAATAAGCTTAAAACGTTGCGATTAGTGCCATTTTATTAGCGGCCATAAACCGAAGCGTTGATCATGGCGCGCAGTGCAATGGCTTTGATAGGTTTCGATAAATAGCCGATGTTTTGTTCTTCCGCCGCCTGCTTGATAGCGAGGTCTGGGTGCGCGGTGACAAGGATTGCCGGTACTTTTTTGCCTTGCCAATGTTGCTGCAACTCAGAATATAGCGCTAAGCCATTATTTTGTTTGTCTCGTTTGTCTTTGGTTAAATCGTAGTCGATGATCAGTAAGTCTGGTGCTTCGGATTGATCGAACGCTTGCTGTGCCGATAGTGCCGTACTCACTTGGCAACCCCAGCCGGTTAGCAGTGTTTTTAAAGCATCGATGTTCCTGGAGTCATCATCGACCACCAGTATGTTGAGCGCTAGTTGATGAGCCGTATGCACTACTTCCGCAGGCAATGGACTATTCGTTGCCGTACTCTCAGGTACGCTGATCTCAAACATGGAGCCTTTATTTACTTTAGATTTGACTTCAATCGGGTGATTTAAATGCTGACTAATTCGACTGACGACAGCAAGGCCGAGCCCGACGCCTTCAGCTTCATGATGATGTTGATCTAAACGCTGAAAGTCTTCAAAAATTTGTTTGATATCCTCTTCGGCAATCCCTAAGCCAGAATCCCAAACCTGGATAACGATGCCGCCCTGTCTTTTTCTTGCCACCAAAAGGACGCCGCCGTTACGAGTGTATTTGATTGCATTAGATACTAAATTTTGAATAACTCGGCGTAATGAGCGCGCTTCACTTTTAACAAAATAATTATTTGGCCGAACAATCAGCCGTAAGCCTTTATTTTTGGCTTGGGCACTGAATTCATCAGCAATGGAATTAAAAAGGCTATTTAATTCTACGTTTTCTTTCAAGGCGTCTTTGCTAATGCCGTCGAGCTTAGCAATTTCTAACAGTGTAGAAATAAGTTCTTCGGTTGAGCGTAAAGCACTTTCTAATTTTGTTAGTGTTGCATCTTCGCTGTAGTTTTCGTGTAACGCGGCACTATATAAACGAGCGGCATTGAGTGGTTGTAAGATGTCGTGGCTGGCCAATGCTAAAAATCGTGACTTACTTTTATTGGCCTGTTCGGCTTCATTTTTTGCTTCCAAGAGTAAGGTTTGTGCGCGCTCACGTTCTTTAATTTCTGCGCGTAAATCCTTATTCATCTGATCTATCTGAGCGGTACGCTCGGCCACTCGTTGCTCGAGATTTTGCTTTGATTGTTTTAACGCTTCTTGTGTTTGCACGTGTTCGGTTATATCGCTAAAGGTAATAACAAGGCCGCCGTCTGGAATTGGGTTGCCGCGCATGTCGAGCACCTGGCCATTTTTACGAACACGGATAAAGTTAAACGCAGAACCGGTACTGAGATACTTCAGCCGCTTATTAATTTCATCCTCAATATCGGCGCCGTGAAAGTCGCTGTTGATTAGGTGGTGACGAATGAGATCCTCCGCTGCAGTGCCGACTTTAAGTTTTTCGGTTGGATAGGGATACATTTCGAGGTAGGTTTTATTCCAGGCGGCCAATTTTAAATGGCGATCCATCACAGCAACGCCACTATCAATATTTTCTAGCGTGGAAGAGAGAACCTGCTGATTAAAATGAATGGCCTTACTGGTTGCATCGAAAAAACTCACAACCTCTTCAAGATACATATCTCGACCACTCAGTGTCGACTGCAACATCGCCCGAGCTGAATTAGCACCAACGATTCCTGCCAGTTTACGTTCAACAAAACGAATAAAATCGATGCTCGGTTCTGCGTTGTTCAGCACGTGAATGTTATGTGCTAATTCGTAGTCTGTTAGCCAATTCTTTACTTGCGCGTCACCCGAAAATCGAGCCAGTAAATTAACCAGTTCGTTGGTCTTAATGTTGGGTTTTTGATACCGAGTGTCGTGTGAATGGTGAGAAGGTAAAATAAAGGCCGCTGCCTGTAACCGACCTGTTAGAGTGGTTTTTGTAACACTGGATATTTGGAACAATAAAAAGCAATTGGCCAGCAGACTAAAAAATATGCAGTGAGTGAGAGGGTCTTCAAAGCGTGAACCAAACAGGTGTTCAGGACGCAGCCAGTTGATAGAAAACGGACCGTTTGTTAATAGCGTTTCTGCGAGCCAGCCATGACCAATAAGTATTGGTACCATCAGTGTCCAGAACCAAACTAAGCAGCCGCCAATCATGCCGGCGTAAGCGCCAAAAGCATTCGCCTTGCGCCAGTACAGTCCAAACAGCATTGCAGGTACGACCTGAAAAATCAGTGAAAAGGCAATCAAGCCATTCGTAGTGAGATCGCCGTCCTGATTAAATGAAAGGTTATAAAGCCAGGCGAGCAATACGATAAACAGGATGACGACTCTTCGAGTCATCAAGATTTTGGTACCAAAAAAGTGCTTATCGCGTGACAAGCGGCCTTTGAGCATCGTTGGCAAAAGAGCATCGTTGGTAATCATAGTGGACAGGGTAAAGGTGGCGAGTACTACCATGACGAGAGACGCAGAAAAAACACCGATGAACATCAGAACGGTGAGCCACATATGATCACCAATATGCGGAACAAACAGCATAAAGGCTTCGGCTGTCATGCCTAAGCCCTCATGGAATATCCGATTATGAGCCGCAGCAATGGGTAAAATTGTTAAGCCGACAACTAATAAGTAGAGTGGAAATAACCAGCGCGCAGACCTTAGATTGCGATGGCTGTTGCATTCAACAGCACTGACATGGAATTGTTTTGGGAAAACTAAAATAGCACCGGCAGACACGATTATTTGAGTTATAAAGCCGGAATCGATATCTTGGCGCGATAATATTTGGTAAGACACCAAGTCGTTGGTAAATTGACTGGGCTGTGCATAAAAAACAAAAACGATGTATATCGCTAAAATAATAAGTGCGCCAAGTTTAATAAGAGAGTTTAGCGAAACCGCTAGCATTAATCCGTGACGATAACGATGAGTCTCAATTTTTCGAGTCACCAGAATAATCGAAAATAGGGTGATTAGCGTAATAACTGCAAGATTCAGAAAATTAGAATCATTCAGGTGTTGGGCCGAAGACAGCAGTCGAATGGATTGAGTAACCACCGTCAGTTGCGAAGCGATATAGGGAATCACGGCGACGCTGCAAATTAAGGTTGTTAACAAGGCGATGCCGCGTTTTTTGCTGTATCGCGAAGATAAGAAGTCGGCAATCGATGTGGTATTTTGTTTCTTCGCAACGGTGACGATTTTTGACAGGATTGGATGGCCGAATAAAAACATCAGCGCAGGACCTAAATATAAGGGGATGAAGGCCAGTTCATCATTGGTTGACGCAGTAACTGTGCTGTAAAAGGTCCAGCCTGAGCAATAGACCGCAAGCGATAGCGAATAAATAAAGGGTCGTATCGGCTTGGTTAATTGCCTGCCAGTTCGGCTGTCGCCCCAAAGGCTGATTCCTATAAAGCAAAGGATATAAAGCACAACGGAAATCAATAATAGCCAAGGGCTCATAGGTAAAGACTCATGTTTTCAGGTAGAGTTGGTTTAACGGTTTACTATCGACTCTAGTACACTAACAAGCAAACCATAAAAGTAAAAACATTATGAAAAAGCAGATACTCAAAGCCTCATCGGAACCGACAAAAGTCGGTGTTCTATTGGTGAATTTAGGCACACCTGATCGTTTAACCGTGACCAGTGTTCGGCGTTATCTACGGGAGTTTTTATCCGACAGCCGGGTGATTAACCTACCTCGATGGTTATGGTTACCGATCTTAAACCTCATTGTCTTGGTGGTTCGGCCGCGAAAATCGCTAGAAGCCTATCGTAAAGTCTGGTTAGAAAAGCAAGATCAGTCGCCGCTGCTTTATTACACCCAACAATTGACTCAAAAGTTAGCGGATAAGCGAGCAGACATCGAACTGGCTTTTGCGATGCGTTATGGTCAGCCAGCCATTGCTCAGCAAATAGAACACTTGCAGCAAAAAGGCTGTAATCGATTGTTGATTGTACCGTTGTATCCACAATATTCCGCGACAACGAATGCCACCGTGGTCGATCACGTTGCCAAACATTTGAAGTCTTTGGTGTGGCAGCCAACGATTCGGATAGCAGATCCTTGGTTTGCGCAACCGAACTATATCAATGCACTGAAACGCCAAGTCGAGCAGGCCATTGCCGAGGGTTATCAGCCGGATAAAATCCTGTTGTCATTTCATGGTTTGCCGAATGCATCCATTGATCAGGGCGACCCATACTATTATCAATGTTTGGAAACCGGGCGGCTTTTAACACAAGCCTTGGGTAAAAATAGCAATGAAGTCTTAGTGACGTTCCAGAGTCGGTTTGGTCCGGCGCAGTGGTTGCAGCCCTATACCTCAGAAACGCTAGAGGCGTTGCCAGAACAGGGTGTTAAAAAACTATTGGTGTTAACGCCAGGCTTTGTTGCTGACTGTATTGAGACGTTGGAAGAAATCGCCATTGAGGGGGCAGAAGAGTTTATTGCTGCTGGTGGCGAGCATTGCCGAGTATTGCCCTGTTTAAATGATAGCGAATTAGGTATTGAAGTAATGGATGCGGTTATTAATGAAGGCATTGCCGGATGGCATAAGGCTTAGAGGGTGTTGAGAAAACTAATAAAAGTAAAATAAAAACAGCGCCCTTATTCTTGTTTTTAGATGGGCGCTTTAGATTTTAATGTCCACTCTGTTTTTGTTTTTATTGTTGAGTTTCATTTTTTATTAGTGAATCTAATATAGCAGGCAGTGTGCCAATATCGCTTTCCCCTTTAAAATCAATGAGATACGCAATGGTGGTTAAAAATCAACCAGTTTCGCATAGGCGAGGTAACACTCTGCGTGATTCTGGGTAACACCTTTGCTTCGCGGTAACACTTTCTTGGAGTGTTCTTGTAAGCTGTTGATATTTAAGGGTTAATTTAAATAGTTAGATAGGAATTTAAGGGTAATAGTATGTTTGGTTGGTTTAAGAAGTCACCTGCAGCACCAGTGAAGCAGGTATGGGTTGAGCATAATGGCTTTCGTATTTGCGCAACGCCAATTGCAGAAGCTGGGCAATATCGAGTGAGCGGTATTATTGAAAAGGGTGAAGATGAGGCTGTAAAACAGCATCGCTTTGTTCGCGCCGACCTGATCGCTAATAAGGATGAGGCCGACGCATTCAGTGTGTTAAAGGCCAAGCTGATGATTGACCAGATGGGCGATGCTATCTTTAGTGATGATTAATCGTTTATTGATGTCGAGCTAGTTAATGGCGTCGTTCGCTTTGGGTGAGAACATCGCCTTAACTTGCTCAATGTTATAGGCGTACTTTGAATGGCAGAACTGACAGTCAATTTCGATAAGTTTCTGCTCTTCTACTAAAGAGAGTGCCTCGTCTTGGCCAAGCGTTAAGATTGCATTGGTTGAGCGCTCTTCACTGCAAGTACATTCAAAACGATGTTGATGCGATGGGTAAAGTCGTACGGTTTCTTCATGAAACAGGCGATGCAAGATGGTTTCACTGCTTAACTCTAGCGCTTCTTCTGGTTTTAGAGTGTCGGCAAGAAAGTTGATGCGGTCCCAGTCTTCGTCGTCATCCTGACTTAGGCTGCTTTCACTGGCCGAATGCGGCATCGATTGCAGCATAAATCCTGACGCTTTTTGTTGGTCAGCAAATAACCAAATGCGTGTTTTGATCTGCTCCGATTGCAAAAAGTAGTTTTCGAGTACCTTTTCTAACGTTAATTCGTCGTCATTAATAAGCACAATGCCTTGATAGCGCTGGCCTTTGTCTGGGTCGATCGTGATCGCAAGCTGACCTTCGCCAAGTAACTCTCCGCTGTCGTCAAAGTCGTCGTTGTACTGTGCTATTGCGCGCACGGCCTCGTTATTGCGGCATTCTGCCATCAGTGTACGTACCTGCCCTTGACCTTTTACCTGCAGTGATAAAATTCCGTCAAACTTGATGGTGTCACTGAGCATGGCGGTGGCTGCCATAAATTGACCGATCAGCTTTTGCACACCAACGGGATAGTTGTGTTTGCCTAAAACCTCTTGGAACGATTGGCTTAGTTGGGTAATTTCACCGCGGATTGGGGTGTGCTCAAATAGAAAGCGAGTGGTTGCGTCTGTGTAATTCATGGCTGGTGTCGTTTAATCCGGTTGGTTGATATTTTTGAAGCGAATAATGTCTCGTCGTTGCTTCTTGTTCGGTCGCTGATCGCTGTAGTTAGCGCCCAGATTCAGAGTTTTGCGGGTTTGTGCATTCGCCTCGCGCTTTTTAATTGAGTCTTCGGTTTCAGTATAGAGTTTCTGTGCTTCTGGTGCGCCAAGCCTTTTATCGCTGATACCCTGTACGATAATGGTTTTCTCATCCCAACCTATCTGCATACGAAGCTGTGCACCGAGTTCAACGGTTCGGCTGGGCTTGGCTTTTGTTTTGTTGTAATGCACCTTGCCACCTTCGACAGCGGCCTTTGCTAGCGCTCGAGTTTTAAAGAACCGGGCGGCCCAAAGCCATTTATCTAAGCGCACATTGTCGGTTTGTTCTGTGGTCATAAGAGAGGTCGCTATTAATCTTAAAGAGGCATCGTTTGTCTAGGTGAATACCGATGCGCTAAACCAACAAAATAAGGGCATTGTTGAAATATGCAAGCATTGGGCGATGTTACAGCAGTCAGAATGTTTTCTGTGTGGCGACTATTAGTAGTTCGGCGATTCCTAGAGCCATGCTAAACTAGCACCAAGTTTAATCAGGTGGGATCGTAGTGATGGGAAATGAGCAGCCAGGAAGTCTGTTGTCGTTAGGCGTTGCAGAATTGGATATGGCACCGCTAATGGCATTAGCAGAGCGCGCATCTAAGGCTATTCTAGAAATTTATGCTGATGAGTCTCTGTGGCAGCAACAAGCCAAGTCTGATGACACTCCAGTGACCGCGGCTGATATTAAATCGTCAGAAATTTTAGTGGCAGGGTTACCGTCTATTGTAGATTGCCCGGTTGTTTCAGAAGAAGCTTTACCTAGTTACGAACAACGCAAAGATTGGCCGCTCTATTGGTTAATTGACCCTATCGACGGTACCAAAGAATTTATTAATCGTACCGGCGAATTTGTCATTAATGTGGCGTTGATGCATAACCATCAGCCGGTGTTCGGACTGATCTATCAAATTGTTAATGGCCGTGCTTGGTGGGGTGGCCCGAGTGTCGGTGCTTACACGAATGAGCCAGTCAGAGCGCTTGAAAAACAGTTGCCAGAAGCGAAAAAAACACTCTTTGCGTTAGGTTCTAGACGCTCAGAATGGCGTGGTGGTTGGCGTGACCGGTTAGACAGTGAAGGCATAGAGGTGTCGGTTAAACCAATTGGCAGTGCTTTAAAATTTGCCTATCTTGCCGATGGCTCAGCGGATTTCTATCCGCGTTTGGGGTTAACCAGCGAGTGGGATACCGCAGCGCCTCAAGCGATTTTAGCAGCTACCGGAGGCGCCATTGTGCAATGGAATGGCCAGCCTATTGAATACGGTAAAGAAGATACATTGAACCCGTATTTTATTGCTGTCCGTGAGCAAAGCCTATTGGACTATTTTGTTGAGCAGTCGTAGGAGATTAATCAGCCATCACCTGTTGGTTGTGGCTGAATTGTAAAAATAAGAGTGTTGAGGATATTAGCTGCGGTGATTATTAATTACCGAAACAATGCCCATTTCACTAAATTCATCGATCATAGACTCTAAATCATACGAACCGAGGCCGGTGTATTCGTAGATTAGATTCTGGATTTGCTCCCACTCTGTAAAGTGGTCGCTTTTGCCTAAAATCTTGGCGCAGCCACAGATGTATTCAGCGATTTTTAATACTGCCAGTAATGACTTTTTATCGTTACTGGCTGAGCTGTTGGCCGAGAACACATTCGTCGTACTGTGGTGATCAGCAATGCATTCACAGATCACTTTCGGCAGCTTCCAAGCTCTGGCGATATAGTAACCAATGACCGCATGGTTGGTCTTAAAGAGTTCATTTTCAGTATCGATGATACGGGAATACTTTCCGCTGTAGCATTCTGGAAGGCAATCCATGTAATTAGCAAAGCGTCGGTTCATCAGTACGATACCGACGTTGTGGAATAGGCCAAGCAAATAGGCTTCGTCAACCAATGGCATACCGATTTTTTTAGCGACGTGTTTGCAAACAACCGCGACATCGAACGAGGTATCCCAAAAGTTATTCAGTTTTACGATGTCTTGGTCACTCAGTTCACCGCGAATACTGATGCCATTGATAATATTAATGACGGTTGTAACACCTAGTAGGATAGTCGCCTGCTGTACCGAGTTGATGTGATTAACAAGGCCATAGGCACTGGAGTTGACAATTTTCAGCATAGTGCCGGATAAGCCAACATCTTGGGCGATCAACTCTGCTATGCGATGGATGTCAGGCTCTGGAGCAAATTGCTCCATTTGCAGGTCAACCATGATTTGAGGTTGGGGAGGGACGCTTATGCCGAGTAGGATCTGTTCAATTTTTTGATTGTCGAGTTCAATGGTCATAATACAAGCACCGCTTAAATGTCGGTCAGAGTTTATCAGTGTATGATTTTTACAGGTAAGTATTTTTTTACTTAGCGTTAATTTTTAAGAAATATCGAAAGGATTATTGATTTGAACACAGAGCCAATGCGCCTAAATAAAGGCGCCGAGCGCCGCATTAAAGCTGGACACCACTGGGTGTATGCCAATGAGGTTGACCAACAAGCATCGCCGCTAAAGGGCTATCAGGCCGGTGAGGTGGTGAATGTTATTGACCATCGAGGTAAGGCATTGGGCAGCTTTATGGTCAATCCAAATGCGTTAATTTGTGCTCGACTGGTGTCGCGCCGAGCGGATCGTGAACTCTCCAGCTCATTGATTAAAAATCGACTAAAACAGGCGTTAGCGTTGCGACAGTATTGCTACGATCAGCCCTATTATCGATGGGTTTATGGCGACAGTGATGGCCTGTCAGGGCTGGTGGTCGATCGATTTGGCGACATTCTTTCGGTTCAGGTATCGACTCAAGGCATGGAGCGTTGTCTAGAAACGGTTATCGATCACCTGGTTCGTCTGGTTCAGCCGAAAGGTATATTGTTGAAAAACGATGGCAAGATGCGCTCGGTTGAAGGCTTGGAGTCATACGTTCGCGTGGCTTATGGCGAAGTGCCGGATGAGGTCGAGATAATTGAAAATGGCGTCAGCTTTATCGCTCCCATTATGACAGGCCAGAAGACAGGCTGGTTTTATGATCATCGAGCCAATCGTCAGTTGGCTGCCAGTTTTGCTAAAGATAAAACAGTACTTGATGTCTTCAGTTATCTCGGTGGCTGGGGTTTAACGGCTGGCGTTAATGGTGCAAGTCACGTCACCTGTGTTGACGCCTCGGGCTTGGCTCTAGCTGGCGTACAACAAAATGCTGAACGTAATGGCCTAGCCGATAAAGTAGCGACACTCGAAGGCGATGCCTTTGAAATCTTGCAGCAGCTGAATGAAGAGAAGCAGCGTTTTGATGTGGTGATTATCGATCCGCCAGCCTTTATTACACGCCGAAAAGATATTGAAGCCGGTGAGCGGGCGTATCAAAAGTTGGTTGAGGCAGCGATGAAGCTGGTTAATTACGGCGGTATTTTAGTCAGTGCGAGCTGCTCGATGCATTTAGAGACGGATCGTCTCCGCGACATGGTACGCAGCTCTGCTCGTAAGTTGGAACGACACGCGCAAATATTGGCTGAAGGCAGCCAAGGAACGGATCATCCAGTACTGCCTGCAGTCAGAGAGACACGTTACATTAAAGCAATTTTTGCTGCGATTACGCCAAACCTTTAGCGCTGACCGGCACGCCGCTACCGCTAAAGGTTGGTATGGGATTTATTCTAATAACAAGGATGTGTCGAATTGACGCATAAGCTGCACGAAATAGACCGAAACGGCAGCAACTGAGCTACGTGCCAGTTGCCATTGTTCGCTCGCTTCGGTATCCAGCGGGTAGTTTTCCGGAAGCTGTTCAGTTGCCGCTATGCTGTCGGCAACACTCTGTTGTAGCTCATCTGCACTGAAAGATAGGGCTGCAATAGAGTTTACCCAGTCAGTAAAGGCGTTACTGTCACCTGGCTGGCCGACGAAACTCTGTACGCTTTGCAGCATGCCAACTGGGTAGTTGCGGCCTGAGCCACTGAGTAACGCATAGTGATGCCATTCAGGGTCGGATAAAGCGGTTTCTTCGAACATAAACTGCAATAGATCAATCATCACATAGCGCTGAAAGCTCTGCAGAACCAAGTTGAGTTGCGCCCGTTCCGGTAACTCGTTGAACTGCTCGCTTTGCCAGCGAATCACTGCTTGATTGATTTGCTCTTGTAGCACGCTTGCCGCTACAGCTAGGTAGTTAAAACGACGCTCGACATTGACATCAGATTCATCGCCACGCAGTGTCCAGTTGCCTTCGATTGGCGCTTTCCATAATAAAAACTCGATCACAGGGAAGCCCAAAGAAGGGGATTCTTCATCCATTAAACGATGTTGCCGTCTCAGCGTACTCTCGTTCAATGGAATTTCTAACTCGTGAACAAGTCCGCTGTATGGGTATTCTGGGATACCACCGATGTAGCCGGGTAAAAATGGCCGAGTGTCGATTAGGTCAATAAGCTCATGGAAGGGCTTAATTTCACTGTAAGAAAACGGCTTTTGGAAATAGAGTTCCGAGCGACGCCAGCTTTCAAGGCAAAGACCAAAGGTTTCTTGGGCGTTGAGTTGATGGCTAGCAGATGCATCGCTGACAAAGGTCGCAATATCTTCAAACAAAAGGTTGCACTGAGTTTGGGTTTCTAGCACCGATGCAATCGCCGACTGTCTGAAATAATTGGCAGAATCTGTAAAGCTAGCAGTCGTTACAGTCGGTGAGTCACTGACCTCGCTGCTTGGCTCTCCATGAGCGTCATCCACCGGTTGGCTTTGGCTTGATGTTTCGGTGCTGTCACATGCGGTTAACAGTCCGAGTACCAATATCAAGAAAAACGTTTTGTTCACTGATCGTCCCTTAGGTCTAATACGGCCCAGCCTTCTTGCTGAGCTTTGTCTAATAAAGTGCTGTCTGGATTAACCGCCACTGGGTTGTCTACTTTGCTCAGTAACGGCAAATCATTGTGCGAGTCTGAATAAAACCAAGCCCCAGCGAGCGATTCATGTTCATCAGCAAGCCATTGTGTGAGTCTTGTCACCTTTCCATGCTGAAAACTGGGTACACCGGTTGGCTTACCGGTATAGACGCCATCTTTTATTTCTACTTCGCAAGCAATTAGATCATCGATGCCGAGCTGTTTAACAATAGGCTCAGTGACAAAGCGATTGGTGGCGGTAATAACTAATAAGCGATCACCTTGCTGGCGGTGTTTTTCAATAAGTGCTTGGGCCTTTTCAAGCATCATCGGCGCAATTTTTTGGCTCATAAATTGATTATGCAGCGGCGCAAGTTGTGCAGGCGTTTTATTGGCTAAGAAGGACAGAGCGAAATTGAGGTATTCATCGATATCGAGGCTACCTGCTTGATATTGCTTTAGGAAGCGATCGTTAGCTTGCGCGACCACTGTTGGGTCAACCAGCTGTTCTTCGACTAAAAATTCGCCCCAAGCATGGTCTGAGTCGCCAGCAATAAGGGTATTGTCGAGGTCAAAAATAGCGAGAGCCACCTAATTATCCTTCGAATATTTAAAAAAGGCCTTAATTCTAACCCGAATAGGCAGTTAACCACAGTGGTATTGCGCGCCATCAATCGTTTTAGCGTTGCGCTAGCGTAAAAATACCGTACGATGAGTGTCATAGTGTAACGAAATAGACGAAATTTAGTGTTTTTAACTGTAAAGAACGGGGAGGGTTAATGATTGACTCGGACGGCTATCGGCCGAATGTCGGCATTATCCTGACCAATAATGAAGGGCGAGTGCTGTGGGCGCGTCGAATTGGCCAGGATGCTTGGCAGTTTCCACAGGGTGGTATTCGTCAGCATGAGACGCCGATAGAAGCGCTTTATCGCGAACTCAAAGAAGAAGTCGGGCTCGATAAAGCCGACGTTGAAATTTTAGCCTGTACTCGCGGTTGGCTGAAATATCGACTGCCTAAACGCATGGTACGCTACAACACCTTACCGATTTGCGTTGGCCAAAAACAAAAGTGGTTTTTATTGCGCATGCTTGCCAATGACTCCCAAGTTTCCTTCCAGGCCACCGACGATCCAGAATTTGATGATTGGGATTGGGTTTCTTACTGGTATCCACTCGCTAAGGTTGTGTCTTTTAAGCGCGATGTTTACCGTCAGGCATTGGCAGAATTAGCACCCAGAGTATTACGTAGAGCCTAATGAGAGGCTCATTCTTAGCTGAGCGGTTACTGCTCCTTTTCTTGAGGCTAGATCAAAAATAGCAGGCAATAAAAAAGGCCTGCTATTGATTAGAATAACAGGCCTTCGCATGACTAAGTCGTCGACTTAGTTGCTCTAATATTACTTACGTGAAGCGCGCTTACGCTCATTTTCAGTCAGTAGCTTTTTACGAATACGAATGCTTTCTGGCGTTACTTCAACCAATTCATCGTCTTCAATAAATTCTAATGCTTGCTCTAGCGTGTGCTTCACTGGCGGCGTTAACGTCAGCGCTTCATCGGTACCTGATGCTCGAACGTTGGTTAGCTGCTTGCCTTTGGTTGGGTTAACCACAAGGTCGTTGGCTCTGGAGTGCAAACCAACGATTTGGCCTTCATAAACTTCAGTACCATGACCTAAGAACAAACGACCTCGATCCTGTAGTGGGAACAGGCCGTAAGCTAGGGTTTTACCCTTGACCATCGAAACAAGAACACCATTTTGTCGGCTGACCACATCGCCCTGTTTTACTGGGCCGTAGTGATCAAAGATGCTGGTCATAATGCCAGAGCCAGACGTCAGCGTTAGGAACAGGCCACGGAAGCCGATAAGACCGCGAGAAGGCGCTAAGAATTCAAGCTTGATACGACCTTTGCCGTCAGGCTCCATATTGGTAAGTTCTGCTTTACGCAAGCCCAACTCTTCCATGATCGAGCCTTGGTGCTGCTCTTCAACATCAATCACAACCTGTTCGAACGGCTCGTGAACTTCACCGTCAACAACGCGTTGAATAACTTCAGGACGAGAAACGCCTAACTCAAAACCTTCACGACGCATGGTTTCGATCAGTACAGAAAGGTGGAGCTCACCACGACCAGAAACGCGGAATTTATCTGGTGAATCACCTTCTTCGACGCGTAACGCTACGTTGTGGATAAGTTCTTGATCAAGACGCTCTTTGATATTACGAGAGGTAACAAACTTACCTTCTTTACCGGCAAACGGAGAGTCATTTACTTGGAAGGTCATGCTCACAGTCGGCTCGTCAACACTCAGTGCTGGCAATGCTTCGACATTCTGAGGGTTACAAAGTGTGTCTGAAATTTGTAGCTTATCGATACCGGTAATACAGATGATGTCGCCGGCTGATGCGCTTTCTACTTCGACTCGTTCAAGGCCGTGGTAACCCATTACCTGAAGAATCTTTTTGTTTTTACGGATTTCGTTGTCTGCATCGACGATCGATACTTGATCGTTTGGCTTAACGCTACCGCGAGTAATACGGCCAACACCAATAACACCGGTATAGGAGTTGTAATCTAACGCGGAAATCTGCATTTGGAATGGACCTTCGGTGTCTACGTCTGGCGCAGGAACCACTTCGGTAATCATTTCAAACAGTGGCGTCATGTCTTCAGCCATGTTTTCTGGATCGTCACCAGCAATACCGTTCAGTGCGGAAGCATAAATAACTGGGAAGTCGAGCTGCTCTTCTGTTGCGCCTAGGCGATCGAAAAGATCGAATACCTGATCCATTACCCAGTCAGGGCGAGCGCCAGGGCGGTCGATCTTGTTGATAACAACAATCGGCTTGAGGCCTTGAGCAAAGGCTTTAGAGGTCACGAAACGAGTTTGAGGCATTGGGCCGTCAACGGCATCAACCAACAATAGAACTGAGTCAACCATTGAAAGTACGCGCTCTACTTCGCCACCAAAATCGGCGTGTCCCGGTGTATCAACAATGTTGATTCGGTAGTCATTCCAAGTAATGGCGGTGTTTTTCGCCAAAATGGTAATGCCGCGCTCTTTTTCTTGGTCGCTAGAGTCCATAACGCGTTCTGCGCCTTGGTCTTTACGGCCTAGAGTGCCAGATTGCTGTAGAAGCTTATCAACCAGGGTAGTTTTACCGTGGTCAACATGCGCGATGATGGCGATATTCCTCAAATTTTCGATCACAGTCTTAATTCCGCTTAATTCTTAAGGTCGCGGATTATACTGCTCCTGTACGAAAAAGATACGACTGTCTCTTAGTTGGAGGCTAGTAAGCATTTTAAAGATCAATAAGTGGGCTTATTATTTTAGTATCTGTCTAAATTCGGTGATCTTTAGGTGTCCAAAAAACAACAGCCAATTGCAATAATAATCGCTATTTTAATTATTGCGTATGTCATTCCTCTCGTGATGGTGAAACACATAGCAAAAATGATTTGGTCGTTAGTGCAAATCTTCCCACTTTTCATTTGGACCGTTTTAAAGTTCATCCCAGTGTTTAGTTGGGGGCTATTAAGAGTTGCCCTTGTTATTATCAAAACAGCTGTATTGGTATTATTGGGCTTAGCCTTAAGCCCTATTTGGTATCCAATATATCTCTTTATTCAGCGTTCTAATCAAAAAACGGCGTTGATCAATCGTAAAAAACAATTGCGTGATGGCATCGAGCTCATGGATATATTGAGTACAGAAAGTATTCGATTAGTTGACTATACCGTTGCTGAATCAATCCGAGAGACCGTTTTATTTGATGATGAGGCTTATTTTTGCACTTTGTATGGAGAGGATGCTTATGATCCTGAATTCGATTTTGAGTGGTTCTTAATCGAGCACCTTATGGAGATTAAGGAGAGTAAAGGGCGGCTTGCTATTCGTATTGATTGGAAGGATATTGATGAAGTTGAGCCACAGACAAATGCAGTTCTCAGTGCACATGGAATAGTTGGTAATTTTAAACCGACAACGTTGACGGATTATGCTCACTCCATTGAAAGTGCGCTATGTGAATATGACAGTTGGTTAGTAAAAAATGGGTATCGATTTATTCTATGGGACCAAGGCAGTGATGAATATTTTGGCTTTATTTGTAAGCAAGACAAAATTGATACTGTATTAGAGTTGTCGAAATCAATAGGGTTGGATTTTAGAGTTAATATGTTTTTGCACTTTAATATTAGCTTTGTGAAAGCAGAAATCATTGAGAATCTAATATTTCTTATTGCCTCAGCAAAAGAACGAAATATTGATCAAGGCGTGACAACTTTTAGTTATTTTGCAGAAGACCTTAAGCATGATTCTTGTAATGTTAACGAGCTGTATGAAAGCCTATATCGCAACATTTCCGGTATGAGCCGCTTTGCGGACTTTACCGACGATGAATGGTGTGCTGTGGAGTCAATTACAGGGCATATTGAAGCCCACCAAAAAATCATCTAGCTTATGATAAGGCTAAAAATAGGACTAAAAAGGTGGCAGTTGCCACCTTTTTCACAAAGCATTAAAAGTGCCCCTTAGTTTAAAAACGCCTCATAAACAGGGTTGTTGGACTCATCCCAATAGGGGTAGCCCAGCTCGTCTAACTTGGCGTGAAAGTCTTTCACTTCGTCTTTTGGCACCTGAACACCGGTAAGTACACGACCATAAGCAGCACCGTGGTTGCGGTAATGAAACAGGCTGATGTTCCATTGGTCGCCGAGTGCGTTTAAGAATCGCAACAGAGCTCCAGGACGTTCGGGAAATTCGAAGCGCAGCAATTGTTCGTTTTGCACGCCATCAGAATGGCCACCAACCATATGACGAACGTGCATCTTTGCGACTTCGTTTTTTGTGAGATCTAAAACATCGTACTGATCTTCTTGGAAGCGCTTTAGCAATGCCTCTCGCTCTTCATCGCCATTGACCTTAATACCGACAAAGATTCTGGCGATTTCGGCATCGTTGTAGCGGTAGTTGAACTCGGTGATTTGGCGCTTGCCGATATGCGATATAAAACGCTTAAAAGACCCCGGTTTTTCTGGAATAGAGACAGAGAAGATCGCCTCATTGTTTTCGCCAACTTCTGCTCGCTCGGCGACATAACGCAAGCGATCGAAGTTGATGTTGGCGCCTGAGCATATAGTCACCAGCGTTTTATCTTTTAATTGGTATTTCTCGACGTATTTTTTCAGTCCGGCAATGCCAGCAGCACCGGCAGGTTCAGCAACGGAGCGAGTGTCGTCAAAAATATCCTTGATGCCGGCGCAGATCTCATCGGCGCTGACGGTGATGACTTCGTCGACATGGTCTTTAAGAACCTTAAAGGTTTCTTTGCCAATTTGTGCCACGGCTATACCGTCGGCAAAGAGGCCGACTTCTTTTAAGGTTACGCGTTTGCTGGCTTGCATCGCAGCCGCTAAGCAGGCGCTTTCTTCGTATTCAACGGCGATGATTTTTATTTCTGGGCGTAAATATTTTATGTAGGCGGATATACCAGCTGCGAGGCCGCCGCCGCCAACTGGAATAAAGATGGCGTCGATTTCATCAGGGTTGTATTGGTGTAAGATTTCTCGCGCAATGGTGCCCTGACCTGCGATGACATCGGGTGCATCGTAAGGGTGAACAAAGGTAAGCCCTTGCTGCTCTTGCAGTTCGCATGCATGAGCTAGCGCTTCGTCGAACGAATCTCCGTGTAGCACTACCTTGCCGCCACGTGCACGCACGGAACTGACTTTAATGCCAGGCGTCGTTACCGGCATAACGATGGTTGCTTTTATTTTCATCAGCTTGGCTGCGTAGGCGACGCCTTGGGCATGATTGCCAGCCGAGGCGCAAATGATACCTGCATCGCGCTGTGCCTGAGTGAGTTGCGCGATCATGTTGTAAGCGCCACGCAACTTAAAGGAAAACACCGGCTGTAAGTCTTCACGCTTAATTAAAATCTGATTACCAATTCGGCTGCTCAATGAAGTTGCCATATCCAATGGCGTTTCGATAGCGGCGTTATAGACTTTGGCGTTCAGAATTTTTTTTACGTATTTCTCTAACATGAAGACCCCTTATTGGGTGTGATGGTGTTTATCCGTGCGAAGCAGTAAATAATTAACGTTACAGTGTACGTAAAACTGAGCTAACGCCCAAGCGTTAAGCTGCTTGCTCGCACTTTAATTACGCAATAACTGTGAAAAGTCCGACAAATTATTATAATGCGCGCTCAGCAAGGGGTGACGCATATGACTCAAGACGAATTAAAGCAGCAAGTGGCTCAGGCAGCACTGGATTATATCAAACCAGAAATTCAGTCCGACGCCATTATCGGTGTAGGTACTGGTTCGACGGCGAATTATTTTATTGACGCATTAGCCCAATACCAAGGCCAATTTAAAGGTGCGGTGGCCAGTAGTGAAGCAACTGCAGAACGGCTAAAGCAGCATCACATCGACGTGTTTGATATGAACGAAGTCGAATCCTTAACGGTGTACGTCGACGGTGCCGACGAAGTGAATAAGCAGCTCGAGTTGATTAAAGGCGGCGGCGGTGCCTTAACGCGCGAAAAAATAGTCGCCTCTATCGCTAAATCTTTTGTTTGCATTGCAGATGAATCGAAGGCTGTTGAAGTCTTAGGTGGCTTTGCATTGCCGGTCGAAGTTATTCCTATGGCGCGTGCAGCCGTGGCGCGTAAGTTGGTGAAATTAGGTGGCCAACCGATTTACCGCGAAGGCGTTGTGACTGATAACGGCAACGATATTTTGGATGTTCATGGTCTTAAAATTACCGAAGCTAAACAATTTGAAGCCGAACTCAACGCCATTGTTGGTGTAGTTACTAACGGTTTGTTTGCGCAGCGACCAGCCGATGTATTGTTACTAGCAACCAGCGAAGGCGTTAAAACGCTCAGTGTGATTAATACTTCTGCCAGTGCTGGTGAGTTCTATTAGTCGGCTAGCTGTTCTTATAGTTTTGCCAACATATCTTTTGTCACCAGAGTAATACCTTGGTCTGTGATGCGGAAACCTCGGCTACGGTCCAGTTCTTGGTCGTAGCCTATTGCCATACCTTGCGGTATTCGGCAGCGACTATCGATAATCACCCGATTTAATCTGCAGTGTTCAGCAACGTCGACATCCGGCAGCAACACCGAATGTTCGACGTAACTGTGAGAATGCAGGTGCACGTTAGAATACAGCAACGAGTTAACCACTGAGGCGCCAGAAATAATACAGCCGCCAGAGACGGCTGAGTCGACAGCCATGCCTCGACGACTGTCATCATTGAAGACAAATTTCGCCGGAGGTAATTGTTCTTGAAAGGTCCAGATCGGCCATTCTTTATCGTATAGGTTGAGTGAAGGCGTTGGCGATACCAGCTCCATGTTGGCTTGCCAGAATGCATCTAAGGTGCCGATGTCCTGCCAATAGGGTTGAGTGTTGCTGTTTGGGTCTTTAAAAATATGAGCGGCAACGCGATGGTTTTTGATGATCGACGGAATGATGTCGTTACCAAAATCGTGACTTGAGAGGCTATCGACACTGTCGCGCTCTAATTGCTCAAATAAAAATTCGGTACTGAAAACGTAGTTGCCCATCGACGCAAGGCAGCGCTCGGCGTTATCAGGCAGCGGCTTTGGCTGGCTTGGTTTTTCTTCGAAATCGGTGACTTGATTATCGCCATCAATGCAGACTACGCCAAAATTATTGGCCGCTTCCTGTACCGATGTTTCTAAGCAGCTGATGGTCATATCAGCGCCGCTGGCAACATGGTCGGCAATCATTAAACCATAATCCATGCGATAGACATGATCGCCAGACAGTATCAAAACATAACGGGTATTTTCGGTGCGGATAATATCGAGGTTTTGTCGTACCGCATCGGCCGTGCCGATGTACCAGTCATCACCGACGCGTTGCGATGCCGGTAGAATATCAACAAACTCCGAAGTGTCTGCTTTAAAGTGGCCCCAACCGCGTTGAATGTGGCGAATCAGCGAATGCGATTTGTATTGCGTTGCAACACCAATGCGGCGAATTCCAGAATTGATGCAATTGGATAATGGGAAGTCAACGATGCGGTACTTACCGCCAAAGTAGACCGCTGGTTTCGCACGCCAAGCGGTTAATTCATGCAGTCGGCTACCTCGTCCGCCGGCTAAAATTAGGGCGTAAGTATCTTTGGTGAGGTTGCTGATAAAACGGTCGGCACGTTGCACTAGACGAAGATCCCTATAATAGCGATAGCTCTCATGATAGGTGATTCAGTCTCCATAGCAATCTATTGATAGCGTTTGAATGGCGCGCTAATCGCATAGCGGAAAGACGTTGGCGTTCAGCAATGACATTAACGCCGAGGTTGGAAACTCAATTTGTAGGCCGCGCTTGCCGCCGCTGGTGTAGATAGTTTCAAAGTTGGTACAGCTTTCATCGACTGCAGTTGGCAGTACTTTGCGTTGGCCAAAAGGGCTGATGCCGCCAATAACATAGCCAGTGGTTTTTTGTGCGATCTCTGCATCGGCCATGGTCGCGCTTTTGGCATTAAAACATTTAGCCGCCTGTTTTAGATTCACAGTCTCCGAGCTTGGAGCAATGCAAACCGCCAGCGATTTTGCATTGCCATTTAAGCAAATGATCAGCGTTTTAAAAAGTCGGTTAGCTTCGACCTCTAATTCTTCCGCGACCGCTTGGCCGTAATTGTCATGGTTGGCGTTGAAATCGGTTTGGTAATGATGAACGCTAAAGTTGACGTTGTGTTGCTTTAAAAATCGGCAAGCTGGGGTCATAACTCGTTCTCCAGTGGCGACAGACGCCGCGTTAGCCAAGTCGCAGTTGCAGAGGTAACTGTATTTCCACGATTAAACCGCTGGGGCTATTGTTGTCGGCGCGAATGGTACCACCGTGCAATTGCACTGCCTGTAGCGCAATGTTTAAACCGAGCCCAGCACCAGAATTGGTTTGGTCCAGCCGATAGAAGGGGTCGAACAACCGCTCAAGTTTATCTTCTGGAACTCCCGGGCCCTGATCTGCAATAGTTACAGTCAATACATTACCTGCCTGTTGCATGGTGACATCAATACTTCCATTTTCAGGAGTAAAGCGAATGGCGTTACGCAGCACGTTATCGAATGTACTGTGCAGCATTTGTGGGTCGGCATTCATTAACAGATCGTTCAATAGGGTGTCGTTAATGGTGATGTTGCGCGGTTCGGCTTCAAAGCGAGCGTCTTCAACGACCTTGCGTAGAATGTCGTCGACCTCTAAGGGCTGCCGGTCGATGTGCTGTAATTCGTTTTCAAAACGGCTGAGCTTGAGAATTTCTGAAATCATATGTTCTAGTCGATCGCTTTCGCGCTCAATTCGATCCAGTGCTCGATCCAGTCCTTCGGGGGCTTTTTGTCGCACAATGCCCATCGCGACTTGCAGTCGGGTGAGTGGTGAACGCAGCTCATGACTGACGTTACTCAGTAGTCGATGCTGAGCCGAAACCAGCGCTTCAATACGGTCTGCCATGTCGTCGAAGTCACGACCTAGTTCACCGATTTCATCTTGCCGCCGCGAAACACTGACACCGGCTCGCGAACCCAGATCACCTTTGGCCAAGCCACGAACCGATTGCCCAAGTTTCTCGATTGGGCGTACCAGTGACCAGGTCAACAGTAGACTCATTAAGCCAGAAATTAACAACGCCAGCGTCACTTGCATCCATTGGTTATCGAGCCAATAAGGCAGACTGGTTGGTTTTAGTGGCGGAACACCGCGTAAGAACAGCAGAAAACTCATGCCGTTAATGGTGATTGGGATAGGTCCTAGCCAGTTTTCGTTATCCCATTGGCCGATGTGCATGCCTTCGCCTTCCATCATTTCTGACAGCATGACTAAAATTCGTTTCGGCGGTTGAGGCGCACCCAACATGCGGTAATTATTGTCGACCAGATACCATTGATAGGCTGAGGTGGAATTAAACTCGGCTAGAGTTTGCGCCAGCTTGCTGTAATCCTCACTGCGGAAATCGACAGTTGGCAGTTGCATGGTGTTGAGAATTTCGATGTGCTCGGATGATGGCGTTTCAATGCTGTATTCTAGCGATTGCTGCACCGAAACAATGTAAGCCGCCGTAACAATAAGAATAAGTGAAAGCCAAAAACTGAGCCAAATTTTTCCGAAAATTGAGCCCAGAGGGTTGAGCTTTTTGAGCGCCATGAAAAACCCTCGTGGTTTCGATGGTGAAGCTGGGCACGTTAACTAACTTGCCCAGCAACAGGATTTAACGAACGATTGCTAGCTATGAACGACTGGTGCTAGAGCCAGTCGCTTAGATTGCTTGTGATTAATGGTTTGGATCAACAAACAGGTAGCCGACGCCGCGAATAGTTTGAATTTTGGATTGCTCAGATGAGCCGCCCAATTTTCGACGAACGTTACTGACGTGCATGTCAATTGAACGGTCGTAAGCCATAATTTCGCGCCCTAGAACTTCTAGGTATAAATCTTCTTTCGGTACCGCCTTGCCAGCACGAGACATCAGTACGCGTAATACTTTGAATTCGCTGGTGGTCATAGGGATGTGCTCCCCATCGCAATAAACGCGATAGGTATCAAAGTTTAATTCGACACCATTGCAGGCCAAAATGCCGCCGTCGTTACTTTGTGTCGAGCGATCCAGTTCAATTCGACGAATCAGTGCTTTAATGCGTGCCAACAGCTCACGGTGGCTGTAAGGCTTGGCTAGATAGTCGTCTGCGCCTAGCTCTAAACCTAAAATGCGATCTGTTTCTTCGCCTTTGGCGGTCAGCATCAATACCGGAACAATGGAGTTCTGGCGAATACGCTTAAGGGTTTCAAAGCCGTCGATGCCCGGCATCATCACATCTAACAGCACCAAGTCGTAATGGTGGTTGTTGATTTTATCAATGCCTTCTTCACCTGAATGAGCGGCTTCTAAGCGGTAGCCTTCAACAGAAAGGTATTCACTTAGCAGTTCTGCTAGGTCTCTATCGTCGTCGATCAATAGGATACTGTGTGTGCTCATAAGGTCTCTCGGTCTCTTGTTGTCATCAATAGTCATGCATCTTGGAGGCTATTTTGATCATTCCCAAGCTATTGGCTAAGCCTTTTACTGCACGTTTACACCCTTTAGATTAGATTAAAATACTCGACAATTGTCGCTATCTTTTGGTTATTATCGTCTGGTGAAATAGGTGATTTATGATTGAAGATGATGAATTCGACGACTTCATGAAAGAAATGAAGGGTGTCGAACCGCTTAAAGCAAAGCAAAAAGTTGATCTGTCTGCGCCCAAGGTTCAGCAGCCTTCGTTGATTCATCGAAGGCAAATGGCAGTAAAGGTTGAGCAAGGCTCACAAAATCATCTCACCGAAGAGATGATCGATCTGGTGCATCCGCTTGATGTGCTGGAATACCGCAGTGAAGGCGTGTCTTTAGGCGTGTTTCGTAACCTTAAGCGCGGTCAATACGCCATTGATGCCCGCTTGGATTTGCATCAAAAACGCATGAAGCAAGCGCGAGAAGAGGTTTTTCAATTTATTAAAGATTGCCGGAAATACGATATTCGCTCTGCCATTATCTTGCACGGCAAGGGTGAGTCGAGTGAGCCAAAAGCCTTTCTAAAATCCTGTACTAATACTTGGCTGAAGCAAATTCCAGAAGTATTGGCCTTTCACAGCGCGCAAAAACATCACGGTGGCGTCGGTGCCTTGTATGTGTTGATCAAAAAAAGTGAGCGCACCAAACAAGAAAACCGCATTGCTTATAACAAAGGCCGAATCGATTTTTAGTTATCTATAAATTTTTAGATGTCGATAAAAAGTGAGCGTTAGCCGCAATAAACCAAAACAGTGAGCCTTTTGAGGCTCACTTAAGCTGTTAGTCTAGGCTGATTTTGGGCGCATAACGTGAGCAGTCACTAAAGTACGCGTCGGTAACATTGGCAACGTCGCTGAGCTGATTAATGACGTACAGGTTTTTATCGTATAAATCGTGGAACAGAATAAAACCTTTGCGCCATAACAACATTAGCGTAATCACCCGGCTGGCTTCATCTTGTGCGCTGATCGAACGATTCCAATCCTGGCTGTCGATATTCCAAAGTATATTTTTACTGCCGTGTGCGGTTGATAAATAACTCAGCATGTCCTCGTTACGCTGACCATAGGGTGGTCGAAAAGGCGTACTGGTGCCGTTTAACTGAAAGTTTTTATCGAGCAACGCTGCGGTTTTATCAACTGAGTTTTTCCAGTCTTCCAACCTTGGATGTGCCTTATGAATATAGCCATGCGAGGCAACGCATTGCTGATCATAAAGCTGTTTTATATTGTCACGGCCGTGCAGTTCCAAACGTTCACCCAGCAGAAAAAATACCGCAGAAAGGTCATGATTGTTGAGGGTTTCGGTAACTTTTTCTGTGGTTTTATCGAGACTTGGCCCGTCATCAAAACTTAATGCAAACTCCAAATCGTTAAACTCAAAGCCGCTGATTTCGCTATCGTTAAAACTTAATATTTCGCTGCTGATACGAGGGAACAGTACCGCCAATCTAACTTGCTCATACAGGTAACGCTGATGAAAGGCTAAGGATTGAACCTTCCAGGCGTCGTAACGTGCGTCGAGCTTGGCGTACTGTGGTTGCATGGCTGTGAGAATGTCAGCTGTGCTGTCCACTTGGTTGCACTCGTCTGCGCAGCTTGCGTTATAGGCGGCTACCAAACGTTGCTCGGTCAATTCTGACCAGCGCGCCAGAGACTCAAGATTGGTATTTTCAATACCGGTAAATTCAGCAATGCTGTCCGCGTCTTCACGGTCTAAAGCGTTGAAAGCCAGTGCAAAATGATAAATTTCATAGCGGGATGCGGTGTTAAACACCGCGTTGCTATCGATCGTTTGAGGCCAAATAGCTCGATCGAAATAGGCTATTTTTTCCGGCCCCGCTGCAAACGCAACGGCACCGAAAAAATAACTATAACAACCACTAAATAAACCGACTATTAATGCCAATAATCGAACTTGGTTGCGCATTTTATAGTCCCAATTCCGCTTTCATACGAGCAATGCCATTGTCATAAGCGCTGTGAGATCGGAACGATTTTGCCCAATAAAAATTCTGTAGCGCTTCTTCATGCTTGTTTTGCGCTTCAAAAATTCGAGCAATGTTGTAGTACGAACTGGCGCTGACAACATTTTTTGTATTGCCTCTGGCTAGAGCAATGGCTTTACGGTTTGCCCAAATAGCATTCGGGTAATCGTTAACACGCTGATAAGCGAGGCCTAAGTTGCTGTAGGCTTGCGCAAAGCTTGGACGCTTAGCGATGGCTTCTTTGTAGTAATAGATAGCGTCATCGTATTTTTTCTCATGATAAAGCGCTTCGCCTTTTTTATTTAAGTCTAAAGCGATGCTAACCGATAAGCGCTCTTCTCGAGCTGCTGCAATCGGTGCAATAACTTTTTCTGGCTTACCACCGAGTAAAACAATATCGCCAAAACCAGTCTCGCTGCCGCTGGAAGATTCAATAACGATTTTAAATTCAGAAACTTCTAGGTCAGTTTCAAAGCTGCCGCTAATTTTTTTGCCATCAGTATCTACTTTGAAACGTCTGGCGCTTTCGCCATTAACTTTGATGCCAACAGTGCTTGGCAATGTTACGCCATCACCGGCATTAATTTCGAAGCGACTCACCAGTTCAGGTTCAGCAAAATTCAGCGCCAGCCATTCCCCTTCGCCTGAACCACTGACACCTTCAACCCAAGCGGTACTGGCAATACCATCAACAACAAAGTGTGGCGAGTATTGGCTGTTTGATCCGGCTAGCGCGTCTTTTCGACTCGACGCTGTAACCCAGCTAGGCGCTTGATATTGTGTGACATTGTTTTTCACTTCGTAACCAGAAATCAGCAATTCAATTGCGCGCCAAGTGAAGTCATTGTCTGGGCGCTCAGAGGCAAAGGTTAAACGATAGTTGTTAGAACTGCCGCCGGCTATCTGCGTGATAATACGATTAAATTGACCGGAGTCTTTATCGTAATAGGTGCCGTTAAGTTCTGCGGTCATTACTTTATATTGGTCGATGTTTGGGCCAACCGCGTGAAAGCGAATGTCGTGCTCTTTCAGCTCAGCGATGACATCATGCATAGTCAAAGGAGTGTGGCTGTTGCTGGCTTGAAAGGTTGCATCGGTAATAAGGATGAAGATTTTCTCAGCGTCTTCGCGAAAAGATTGGTTGGCTGCATTGTAGATGGCATCGAGTGCATTCTCTGGTTCATCGTCACCGCCAGCTGCGACCAAATCTGAAACCCAGCTTTTAAAGGTGGCGGCATTATCAGTCACTCGATAAGGCTTATAGATTTCATCTTTGTAGCTAATTAAACCCAAGTTAAAATCAAAACCGCTGGATTGGATGATGTTGGCAAATTCGATGGTTTTGTTTTTTAGTGCTTCGATTTCATCAGCCATACTGCCGGTATCGTCAAAGACAAAAACAACATCGACCTTATTGTTAGTGCTGCCTTCTGTAACGATCTCTTCAAACGAAGAAATGGAGACACCGTTCAGGTCTTCGATCAGCGAAAAATCCGCCTCGGTTAGGCCTTGAATAGGAGTGCCTTCGGCGTCCCGAACATTGACGTTTAACTCAATGGTTGGGAAGTGACTGGCGATGGGCTGGATATAAACTTCTGCAGGTTTAGCAAAGGCCGTGCTTGCCATTGTAGCCGTAAGCAATAGCGACGTTAGGCTTAGTTGATGCTTCATCATAACTTCTCTATAGGTTAAAAAAGGGTCTCACGGCCACAATAGCACCACGAGGCGGGCGTTAACTCAATAGGTTCAGCTTAAATGAATGTTTATTGCGATTCTAAGAATTGGTTCATATCTTGAAGCTTTAGGATTGTGAGCCGATGAATAATGTTTAAGCGCAATACAGATTATCTAAAAGCAATGGCCTCCTGACTATGATCTTTTTGACCATATTTTTGTATTGAATAAATGATTATAGTTGGTCTGCTATAACCATATTAGTGAGGCTTTGTATGAGCAGCTTTTGGACTGAAAAAATAAAATCTTTAAATCCGTATATTCCAGGGGAACAACCGCAGGATAAAAAGTATATAAAATTAAATACCAATGAAAATCCTTACCCGCCATCCCCAAAGGCTATTTCAGCGATGCAGGCTGAGGTAAATGCTGACTTACGATTATACCCGGACCCAAATGGCTCGAGGTTAAAAAACGCATTAGCTGAAAATTATGGCTTAAAGCCTGATCAGGTATTTGTTGGTAATGGGTCGGATGAAGTTTTGGCTCTGGCATTTCAAGGTTATTTTACCGATGGCAGGTCGTTAGCCTTTGCAGATATTACCTACAGTTTTTATCAAGTGTACGCAAAGCTCTATGATATTGAGCCGAAACTGGTTCCGTTGACTGAATCGCTCGATATTGATCCTAAAGATTACCAAGGTTTAGAAGTAGCGGGCATAGTCATTGCTAATCCAAATGCGCCGACTGGCAAAGCATTATCATTAAAAGCTGTTGAGACAATTCTAAAGGCAAACGCTGATGTCGTTGTTCTGGTTGATGAAGCTTACATTGATTTTGGCGCAGATAGCGCAGTGAGCTTAATCGATAAATATCCCAATTTACTGGTGGTACAAACGTTATCTAAATCTCGATCGTTGGCGGGTATTCGAGTTGGCTATGCACTAGGGCAGGCACATTTAATAGAAGGCTTAGAAAGGTTAAAGAATTCCTTCAATTCTTATCCTATCGATAGAATTGCCTTAGCTGGTGCTACTGAAGCAGTAAAAGATGATGATTATTTAAAGTTGATAACCTCGCAGTTGATTAGTACTCGTCAGCAAACGATTCAACAGATGGAAGCGTTAGGCTTTGACGTTGTCCCCTCGGCAAGTAACTTTATTTTTGTAACTCATCCCGATCAGCCCGCCGAAGCTCTTTATCTAGCCTTAAAGCATAAAGGCATCTTGGTTCGCTATTTTGGAGATAAACCAAGAATAGGTAATTATTTAAGGATCAGCATTGGCACGGACCAAGAAATGGTCGTGTTGCTCGATACTTTAAGCCAGCAATAATTGAACAGGCTCCGTTATTGCGTAGACGCTTCGTTCAGTGCTGCTCCATCGAGCTGATAAGATATTAGTTCACATTGGCCGCTTGGCTGAGAACGCGTTGGTACATGAATAATATTGCTGTTTAGTGAAAATTCCGCAGCGCCACAGGCGTTGAGTTCTTCGATTATTTCACCACTGTCTACATCGATAACCAGATTGTCGATACAGCCGGAACCGCAGCTGAGTGCGACAACGCGGTAATGGTCGTTAAAGTTAGCGCCTAAATCCACTTGTTCTTGGATAACATCTGCCTCTGCGCGCCAATGGTCATGATCGATATAGATGACGGCTGGAGAATGCACTCTTGTTACGGGAGTGATCCGCCGCACTGGTGCGGCGACCACTCGTCGAGGTTTGGCCTTAATCACCACTGGTGCAGGCTTAATAACGACCGGCTCGTGCGGCACCATTATGCAACTGCTCAGCGATAGCAAAAGGCTTATGCAAATTAAAGCAAGGTAAGGCTTGATGAACATCTGTCGGCACCTCCATTCTAAGTTCAGAGTATTCAGCAGCGCTATCGAGGGCTGATGATTGGCGCTGCCCGGCTAACCTAAATTCAGATTGATAGTGTAAGGCGGTCGTTGAGAGTAATTGTTCAATGGCTGTGCATTTACCGATCGCATACGCGAAATAATCGGATAGCTATCAGGAAATTGCTTTCGCTGCTCGGTTGCGACGAAATCTTTGCGATAGTCGCTGTTTATCAGGGCCTGACAGGGTATACTGCAAGGCTTTGAACTAACCTTGGAAGAGAACCCTTAAATGACTGAAGCTGCCTCTAACTTTCTGCGCACGATCATCGATAATGATCTCAAAGAAGGTAAGCACGAGACAATTGTCACGCGCTTCCCGCCAGAACCGAATGGTTATCTACACATTGGCCACGCTAAGGCTATTTGTATCAACTTCGGGTTAGCGCAAGAATTCCAAGGTCAAACTAACCTTCGCTTTGACGATACCAATCCAGAAAAAGAAGAGCAGGCCTATATTGACGCCATTAAAGAAGACGTTAAATGGTTAGGCTTTGATTGGGCCGGAGAGGTTAAGTTTACCTCTAACTACTTTGATACTCTCTATGAATGGGCCGTTCACCTGATCAAAAACGGATTGGCTTATGTCTGTGATTTAAACGCCGAAGAAATTCGCAGCTATCGTGGTAGTCTGACCGAGCCGGGTAAAAACAGCCCGTATCGCGAACGCAGCGTTGAAGAAAACTTAGAGCTGTTTGAAAAAATGAAAAACGGCGACTTCGATGAGGGCAGCTGTAGTTTGCGAGCCAAAATTGATATGGCTTCGCCAAACCTGAATTTACGTGACCCTATTATTTATCGCATTCGTAAAGTTACCCATCACCAGACCGGTGATAAATGGTGTATCTACCCGAGTTACGATTTTGCCCACGGCCAAGGCGATGCGGTTGAAGGCGTAACGCATTCACTTTGCTCGTTAGAATTTGAAGATCACCGGCCGCTTTATAACTGGTTCATTGAAAACCTTCCGGTACCTTCTAAGCCACGGCAGATTGAGTTTGCTCGCCTTAACCTAAATTATACTGTTACCAGTAAGCGTAAGCTGAAAAAACTTGTTGATGAAAAGGTTGTTAACGGCTGGGATGATCCTCGTATGCCAACCATATCGGGTTTACGTCGCCGCGGTGTAACAGCGCAAGCGATTCGCAACTTTATTGAATCATCAGGTATCTCAAGAGCTGCCGGTACAGTGGTGGATTTATCCATGCTCGACGCCGCCATTCGTGATGATCTAAACGACAACGCGCCGCGAGCAATGGCTGTGCTCAAGCCGTTGAAAGTGGTCTTTACAAATTTACCGAGCGATCACGAACAAATCGTCACTCAGCCGGTTCATCCGCAAAAAGAAGAACTCGGTGAGCGTGAAATTCCGTTCAGCAATGAAATCTATATCGATCAGGCTGACTTTAACGAAGACAGCAGCCTGTCGCGTAAAAAATTCAAGCGCTTAGTGCCGGGCGATTATGTTCGCTTGCGTGGTGCTTACATCATTAAAGCTGAAAGTTTTAGCAAAGATGAGCAGGGCAACATTACCGAAATTCAGGCCAGTGTGGTTGACGGTTCCATTGGTGAAAACATCGAAGGCATTAAACCTCGCGGTGTCATTCAGTGGGTATCGGTGAAACATGCGGTGCCTGCAACCGTGCGTATTTATGATCGATTGTTTAACCACGAAACACCGGATAAAGGCGATATGGATTTTATGGACCATATCAATCCTACATCGCTGGAAGTTTTAGAAGGCTGCTATGTCGAAGCCAGTTTAAAAGATGCACAGCCGGAGCAGCGCTTTCAGTTTGAACGTGAAGGCTATTTTGTTGCCGACCGATACGACTCTAACAGTGACAGTCTGGTGTTTAATAAAACCATTGGTTTGCGCGATGTTTGGGCAAGATCGGTTTAGTTTTTTAGCCGCTCAACAAGCCGTTATGTAATTAAACAAGAGATTTAATCATGCCGCGATACTGTAATTTTAACTAAATTATTGGTCGCGGTATTTTTTTATTGGTATTTGATTGGAACGATATTATGACCAGCCGTATTCTAATTTCTAACTCTCATGACCCTGCTTTTAACTTGGCGGTGGAAGATTGCATTTTTCGCTCAATGTCGGCAGATCAGCGTGTACTTTTTTTGTGGCGAAATGCCGATACCGTGGTTATTGGTCGTGCGCAGAATCCGTGGAAAGAATGCAATATCAAAAAGATGGAACAGGATGAGGTTTATTTAGCTCGTCGGCAAAGTGGTGGCGGTGCGGTTTTCCATGATCTAGGCAACACCAACTTCACCTTTATGGCCGGTAAGCCGGAATACAATAAAGAGATCTCTACCGATATTGTATTGCAGGGTTTAAAGCTGTTGGGTATTGAAGGCCGAGCAACGGGCCGAAATGATTTAGTGGTCGGTGATGATGAGAACATGAAAAAATTCTCTGGCTCTGCTTATCGAGAAACGCCGGATCGTGGTTTTCATCATGGTACTTTGTTGCTCAGCGCCGACCTCAGCCGGTTAGCAAACTACTTAAATCCAGACCCTAAAAAATTGCAGTCTAAAGGCATTACCTCGGTACGTGCGAGGGTGACCAATCTCGATCAAATCGTTTCTGGTATTGATCATCAGCAAGTCTGTGATGCGATCTCACAAGCCTATTGCGAATATTACGACGTACAGCCGGAAGTCGAATTTATCTCACCTGATGCTTTCCCTGACTTACCGAATTTCGCAGAAAAATTTGAAAAACAAAAAAGCTGGGAATGGAACTACGGCAACTCGCCGCAGTTTACCCACAGCTTGGATGAGCGTTTTGTTTGGGGCGGAGTTGAGTGTCACCTAGATGCTAAAAAAGCCGTGATTACTGACGCGAAAATTTTTACCGACAGTTTGTATCCTGAGCCGCTAGAAGCGCTTGGGCAAAAACTGATTGGCGTGCCGTACGAGCCGAAGGCGGTCGCAGCTTGTCTAGATGATATCGTGGCAATGTACCCACAACAACAAAGCGAACTGTTAGAGTTAAAAGCCTGGCTGGTGGAAGCCATCTCTTAGCGGTGCTGTTAATTAAACATCGCTATCTAGTTTAGCTTCATAGATGACCTGATCGTCTTCAGGTCTACTTTCAATTAAAGCAATGGCGCGAACCGGAATAGTAAAGTCAGCAAACTGAAATGCATCGAGCGGTTTGTTTAGCACAATGCGACGACCGAGCGTTATGTGTGGTCGGTAAGGTCTGTCTTGAGTTTCAAAACCCGCCTGTTGTAATCGTTGTATCAATTGCGTTTGTAGCGTCATCAATGGGTGGTTGTGCTCAATGCCCAACCAAAGGATCTGCTTGTTGCGTTTTTCGAATGCATCGATGCGATTAACTCTAAGCTCTGCTGGTGCTGGGCCTAACTGATGAATAATCTCGATCAGCGCTGGTACTTTTTCATCACTGATTTCGCCGAGAAACTCCAGCGTTAAA
This sequence comes from Reinekea thalattae, assembly GCF_008041945.1. Classification (NCBI taxonomy): domain Bacteria; kingdom Pseudomonadati; phylum Pseudomonadota; class Gammaproteobacteria; order Oceanospirillales; family Saccharospirillaceae; genus Reinekea; species Reinekea thalattae. The sequence continues at coordinate 2,208,236 of NZ_VKAD01000001.1, forward strand.
TGATAGTTTGCATCACGAGTAAATTGCCCTTTGTCGGCTTCTTTAATCACCCAGTCGCGAAACGGCGTAATGCGTTTTTTTGTCGCGCTATCAAAGCTTAATGCAAAAAATAATCTCATGATTTTTTATTAGATGATGAAAGCGCCCGCAATGTGTTACGGGCGCCTTTTAATTGTTTATTGCAGAAAAATAACAGCCGCTTAGCTATTATTTTTTAGCGTAATAACAATACCTTCTACAGCAACAATGGTTGCGATATCGCCTTCGTTTAATGGCTTGGAGTCAGCAGAAAGTTTCGCCTGCCAGGTCGTTCCAGACCAGATAGCTTTACCTTCGCCATTGGCTTCGATTGGCGTGATGACTTTAGCCGTTTGGCCAAGAACATTATTACCCTTTATACCCTTTGGGTTGGTTTGCCACCGCTTAAGAGGCAGGTATAAAAAGGTCGAAACCAACATTGTCGCAATAATGAAAATACTCACCGCAGATAACCAGCTGATATCTGGGATGATCCAGCTAGCCAATGCAGTGATTAATGCTCCAAGGCCGATAAACAGTAGCCAAAAAATACTCAAGTTAAAGACAACTAACTCAGTAATGATGAGCACACAGGCCGTGACGATAAAAAATAGAAAAGGCAGCATCTAGCGGCTTTCCATGTTTTTCTTAAGTGAGTCAAAGGCGGTGAATGCTTTACTAACAACGCTCGATACATCCGAGCTGTCCGTTGGGATTAACGTCACGGTGCCTTCTTTAGCTAGATTAGCGAAAGCATTGATGTACTGTTCAGATAGCTGCTGAGCAACCGCTGAGTCACCACCGTTTTTGATTGCTTCGGCGATGACTGAAATCGATTCAGCACGCGCTCTTGCTTCAATTAAAACAGCCTCTGCTTCACCCTGAGCACGTAAAATTTTTGCCTGCTTATCACCTTCGGCTTCATTGGTTTGAGCGACTCGGTAACCTTCAGAGGTGGTTACTGCAACGCGACGTTCACGTTCAGCACCCATTTGTTTTTCCATTTCATCAAGAATAGATGATGGTGGTGAAATATCTTTAACTTCGTAACGAAGCACCTTGGTACCCCAAGCTTCCGATGCGGCGTCGATAGCTGCGGTGATGTTGCCGTTAATGTGTTCACGAGACTCGAATGTTTCATCAAGTGATAGCTTACCGATTTCGGCACGCATACTGGTTTGAGCCAACTGAGTAATGGCAAACTGTAAGTTAGCAACGCCATAGGATGCGCGTTTAGGGTCCATTACTTTTAAATAAAGTACGCCGTCAATTCCAAGCGAGACGTTATCTTTTGTAATCGCCTGTTGAGATGGCACATCGATCGCGAATTCTTTTAGCGAGTGCTTGTAGGCAACACGATCAATAAAAGGTACTAGGATGTGAATACCCGCTTCGATGGTATGAGAGTATTTACCAAGTCGCTGTACGATAAAGGCTTCGTTTTGCGGCACAATTCTGATCAACCGACTTAAGGTGGTGATAATTAAGATAGCCAAAACAATGGCAATAATGATTCCAAATTCCATGGGTAGTGTCCTTAGTTTTAAAGCAGCTTACTTTAGCTGACAGATGGTTTATTTAATAGTCCGCATTCTGGTTGCTTAGTGTTCAGAAAATTTATTCTTTAGCCAGCGGTAAAGCTCCAATACGGGACGAGGAACTTTTTCAGCATAGGGCCGAACGATAGAGATAGTATCAGCGAATTCGTTTTGAATGTGCCAATCCGGTAACACTTCAAATAATAGGCCTTGATTAATGGCTTGCTGCACGCTGAAGTCCGGAAGCATGGCAATGCCTAGATGATTAATGGCGGCGTCACGCATAACTTCACTGTTATTGGCGGCAAAAATTCCGAGCACTTGCACCGATTCACTGGCATGTGAGTCATGATTGAAAGTCCACACAGGTTCTTGAGTACCGCGCGGATAGTAGATGCAATGGTGCTCTTCTAGCTGACGAGGCGTTAATGGAATGCCTCGCTTGCTTAGGTAGTTGGGAGAGGCAACCAGCAGCGAACGAGTATTGCAAAGCACGCTGGCGACGGCGGTTTCTGGAATGGAATCGCTATGACGAATGGCAAGATCAAAACCATCGCTGGCCAGTGAGACAATTTGGTCGGTTGCCACGAGCTGCACTCGGATCTCAGGGTAGAGTTTTAAAAATTCACTGATCTTCGGTACTAGGTGTTGGCGGCTAAACGCCACTGGAGCGGTAACGCGGACAACGCCGCTGACAGGCCCGTCGCTGTCGCGAATGGTACGAAAGCTCTGTTCGATATTGGCAAAAGGCTGTTTGAGTTCGCGCACCAACTCTTTGGCGGCGTCGGTTAGCCGTACATTACGAGTGGTACGTTGCACTAGGGCGACACCGGCAAGCTCTTCTAGCTCTTTAATCTTTAGGCTGACAGCCGATTTGCTCACCTCTAGCCGTTCGGCAGCGCGGGTGAAGCTCTGCTGTTCTTCTAGCACGGTAAGCCAATGCAGGTGGGTCCATAAATTGGGGGTCATAAGGCTTTGTGACCTAATAGTTGTTAGATTGTTTAATATTATAAACAATAAGTTTTGTAACGGCGCTTTTTGTTTAGCTAATTCGTTGCCAAAATGCTTTTTAACCGATAAAAAACTTAATCCACCGAAAAATGAGGAAATACACCATGCCACTTATGCAATTTGATGTAATTGAAGGACGCAGCGAAGCTGAAATGAAAGCGATTTTGGATGTTACGCATCAGGCCGTTTTGGATGTGTTTAAAGTACCTGAGCGCGATCGTTACCAGATCGTTTATGAGCACAAGCCTGCCAATATGATTTTTGAAGATACTGGCCTAGGTTTTGAGCGCACTAAAGATTTAATTATGCTGCGTATTTTTACCAGCCCAAGAGCCGAAGAACAGAAGCTAGAGTTTATGAAAACCTTGGCCGAAGAGTTAGAGCAAAAATGCGGTGTTAAAGGCACAGATTTAATGATGTCGTTCTTTACTAACACTCGTCATGATTGGAGCTTTGCTCACGGTGAAGCGCAATACTTTACCGGCGCTCTATAGTTTTTAGTAGAGTGGTTAGACTAGCTGGCCAGAGCATGATTGCACTGGTCAGCTAAGGTCTAAATATTGACAGTTTAACAACCTTACAGTTTAGTCTGCTTAAGTTAGGATTTCTTTTTTTCTAATAGGGCTTGGTTGTTGTCGACCATTTCTTGAATTTGTTGGGTTGCTTCTTGGGTTTGATTTGCTAGCTGTTTGACTTCGTTAGCAACCACGGCAAAACCTCGACCAACTTCACCAGCGCGGGCAGCTTCAATGGCAGCATTTAATGCTAGCAAGTTGGTGTTACCAGAAATTTTGGTGATCACCTCAACGATTTGTGAAATTTGTTTGTAGTTAGTTTGCAGCTGCAAAAACTCTTTTTTCTCTGCTTCTTCAGCGGCTTTTTCGGCGGCGATGTTTCGGGCTCCGCCAACAACTCTTAATAGCGTGCCGTCTTCATCGCGTAAGCAAGCGCCGCATTCTCTAAACCAAATGTAGTCACCGTTTTTATGTTTCATTCGATAGTTTGTAACGTATTGAAAATTTGGGTCAGTGCTTTCCATTAATTCATTAAAGGCTGCCATCGTCGCGTCTAAGTCGTCTGGGTGAGCAACGGCAAAATAACTGTCCCAGCCGTCGGGAAATTCCTCTTTGCTATAGCCGATGAGCTCTCTAAATTTATCCGACCAAGTAATAACACTTTGCTCACTGTCAGGGTCGCCATCGGCAACTTTTAAATCCCAATAGCCTTCGGAAATTACTGCCTGTGCTAATTGCCATGCCGCTTGATTTTGTAACGTATGTTCTAGCTCTGTTTCTAATTCCGCGTATTCACTTTGTTGTTTTAAGTGCAGCTCATTTAACTGATTGAATTGTTGTTGGCTTTGCGTCAGCTGTTCGGTTAGCTGACTGAGTTGATTTTCTAACTGCTGATTTGTCGCCTGACTTTGTTCCAGATCGGACTTTAATTCTGCCATCTGACTACGGCAATGACTCAATCGGTTAAATAGTTTTTGCGAAAGCCGAAAGTGTGGCTCACTACTTTTAATTGTCGGTTCATCTAGCGGAGCTTGAGGGTTATCGAACTCAATGGTATCGATAAAGCTGTTCAGTTCCTGAATGACTTTGTTAGACGAGCGCAAAAAAGACATATTCCACCTACCTGTTTATAACGCACCAAGCTCGAAGTATGGAGTTTGATGACAGACGTTTTTCACTGGAGCTAATGAAATGACTGCTGAGTATTTTCTGGTCGCTGATCGTTCTAAGCGAGATAACTCTGTTGTTAAGCAAATATCGCACCTAGCATGGTTGCAAAGGCACGGTTAGCCATTGGCTGAGTTATTTAATTGATCAACTTTTAAGCTATCGGCCAGTTGTCGTGCAACCATAGCCTTAAGTTTAATTTTTTAATCTTGGCTCGCCTTGTTGCTATTGCAGCTTATGAATTCATTGCTTATTGAGCTGTCGACAGCACTTTTTCGCCCCGCCTTTATTGTCAGCTTGCACCAAATAGGTGATTCCATTTGTGCATTTAAGAATGCTCTGCGCTTGTTTTTATTGTGTTGTTGGCGACTCGAAAGCTAAGGATTATTTGAAGATAATGTGAAGTTTTAGTGCAGTATTAAACGGGCTGTTTTTGCAGCGTCGGTAGTATGCTGCTTGCCAAGGCAGACAAAATAAGTGTGCTTGATGGGCGTCTTTACGTCGGTATTCAACTAGATTGAGATATGTTCCAATTTACAGACGACCGATGGAGAAGCAAACCGTGAAACCTATTATGAAACTGGCTCAGAACCTCGTCTATATTGTTATCTCATTAGGGTTTGTTGCTTGCCAAGCAACAGAAGAAACGGCAATGAATGTTGATTCATCTAAGGTCGTTGGTATCGACATTAGTTTATTTGCTGACGGCGCGTTTTTAAAAGAACCTGAAATTGTTGACTGCGAAACCGCTGCGGGTACGCAAACAAGTTGCTATTTATTAACGACAGCAGGTGCACCCGGCATGCGCCAACCAGGCCCTTTTTGTCCGCGTACTATTGACGATGATGCCGACCAAGGCGGGGTTTGGTTCAGTAAAGAAGGTGCTGGTGATCTGGTCGATATTGATGGCTATTTTATCAAAAACTTAAGTGTTTACTACGATGACGAAAATTGGGCGCTTTACGATTTAGAGACTGGCAAAGTCCGCTATACCGCAACAAAGGCAGCGTGTTTAGGTGCGGCTAAGCCGGACGTAGAAGAACAATATAAGCAAAATTGTATCGAATGTTTGATGTCTTATTTGGATGATGACTTTACTCGTACTTATCTTATTCCAGTGACACCCATCGCAGCGCAGCAAAATGGTCGAGTGCGCACCGTCGGTATTGCTTTAGATGGTGCTGAGTTATCAGGCTCTGCACCTGTCGGTGCAATTTTAGGTGCCTATACCATTGCTGCATTCGATGACTGTGGTGGTCACATTAATGTGCATCAAGGTTACCATTACCATGCTGCCGCAGGCTGTGCCACTGTTGATGTTTCGGATGATGGTTATGCACCGTTGATTGGTTATGCCGCAGACGGTTATGCAATCTATGGCATGCTCGATGCCGCTGGTAATGAAGCCGAAAGCTTAGATGAATGCCGCGGTATAACCGATGCGGTTCGTGGCTATCATTATCGTGCAGCAAGCCCAAGTGAGAATCTGTTTATTGGATGTTTGCATGGTGAAACAGTGCGACCAGCGAGGCCTAATTAATGGCGATACTGTTGAATAAAAAAGCCAGCTTGCGATATGTTTTTTTCATCCTTATCGGATGTATTAGTCGCCAAGCAGTGGCTCACGGTGGCCCACTTAATGAGCAGGCCGTGCAGGCCTGTATTGCCAAAACAGTTTCTGAAAATTGCCAATATCAAGGGCATCATAACGACCTATACATAGGTACTTGCCAGTATTTAACTGAGCAGTCGCTGATGTGCGTGCGCAATAAACCGATTCAGACCATTGCACCAGAGACATCGACGGAGCCAGAAGGCGAGCACGCCGAAGCGCACTAGCCTTGCTGTTTTTACCTTAAGCTGTCTTGTTAAACGCCTCTTCCATTGCCGTCATGAGCCGATCGATTTCTGCTTTCTCACTAATGAATGGTAAACCTAGTTGAATGGTGTCGCCGCCAAAGCGAACATAAAATCCCATCTCCCAAAGTTTTAACGCAATCTCAGTTGGTCGAATGGTTGCATCGCCATTACGGTGAGCAACTGAAATACCAGCGGCCAAACCAAAGTTACGAATATCAAGGATATGCTGGCAACCTTTTAAGCCGTGTACGGCTTCTTCAAAGTAGGGTGAGAGTTCAGCAACGCGAGGAATGATTTTGTCTTGCTCTAGGATATCCAATGTTGCTAATGCAGCAGCGCAAGCAACAGGGTGACCAGAGTAAGTGTAACCGTGTGGCAGCTCAACATTCTGCTCAGCGCCGCCAGCGTTCATGAAAGTTTGGTAGATTTCATCTTGTGCTAACACTGCGCCCATCGGCACGGTGCCGTTGGTAATTTGTTTCGCCATGCAAATCATATCGGGCGTGACGCCGAAAACATCGGCACCAAAGTAGCCGCCAGCACGGCCTAAACCGGTAATGACTTCATCGAAAATTAATAGGATGTTGTGCTGCTTACAAATATTGGCCAAGCGTTTTAGATAACCCTTCGGTGGAATAATCACGCCCGCAGAACCAGAAAATGGTTCAACAATGACCGCCGCAATATTTGAAGCGTCGTGCAGTGCGATCATTTCAAGCAACTCGTCGGCTAGTTCAGCACCGGTTTCAGATTGGCCTTTGGTAAATTCATGGCCCGGCTGTAAGGTGTGCTTTAGATGGTCGGATTCAATCGCCTGACCCCATAGTTTACGGTTGCCGCCAATACCGCCCCAGCTAATGCCGCCCCAGCTGGCACCGTGGTAGCCCTTGGCGCGGCCGATAATTCGAGTCTTAGTCGGCTCGCCTTTTTGTCGCCAATAGGCGCGGGCAATTTTGGTTGCTGTATCGGTTGCTTCAGAGCCTGAATTGGTAAAAAACACACGGTTAAGGTCTCCCGGTGCTAAATCTGCAAGTCGCTCGGCCAACGCAAAGGCTTTTGGGTGACCAAACTGAAACGCCGGTGCGTAATCCAAGTCGAGCAGTTGCTGGCCGACGGCATCAGAAATTTGTTTGTGACTGTGGCCAATGCCGCAAGTCCATAATCCAGATAAGCCATCAAAAATTTTACGACCTCTGTCGTCAATGTAATAAGCGCCTTCTGCACCAGTGATGATGCGCGGGTCGGCTTTAAAGGCGCGATTAGAGGTATATGGCATCCAAAAGGCATCAAGCCCTTTTTGTGTTACTTGCTGGCTCATGAAGAAACTCCTAAAACGTTGTCAGCTGATCGAAAATACACTCAATTAGGCAAGCACTTTAGGTATTTTCATTAGTTTGATAAATTACAATCTATCGAAATAAACGTTGAGGTTTATGAAACTAATGAAGGCACTCTTAGGACAGCTCTCAGATACCGATATCAGGCTATTACGTGTGTTTATGGTGGTGGCCGAAAGCGGCGGCTTATCGGCAGCCGAAATGGAATTGAACATTGGCCGCTCGACCATTAGTCGTCATTTAAAAGACTTAGAAACTCGCCTAGGTTTGGTGTTGTGCCGTCGCGGTCGTTCTGGGTTTTCATTAACCGCAGAAGGTGAACAGATTTACGATTCTGCGCGCCGGTTATTGCTCTCGATTGAGGATTTCCGCCATGAAATTAATGATTTACACCAGAGCTTAAAAGGCCACCTGGTGCTTGCTATGTTCGACACCACCGTTACCAATCCAGCTTGCCAAGTGCATGAAGCCATTGCGCACTACTCGCAGGTAGCGCCAGATGTCGCCATTGATATCCACGTTGTGCCGATTAACGATATTGAAAAGGGCGTTATCGAAGGTAAGTATCATGTGGGAATTATTCCGCCTCACCGCCGTTCTTCTAGTCTCGACTATCAACCGCTTTTTGGTGAGCAGATGTATATGTACTGCAGTCAGGGCCATGCTTTGTTTGGCCGAAAAGGCCCGATTTCTACCCAAGAAATCATGTCGCAAAACTATGCTGGGCTGACCTTTAGTAGCCCAAATATGGAGCGAGGCCGTGAACTCGGCTTGGTGAATAAATCGGCAGCGAGTAACCAAGAAGGCATTGCAACCCTAATACAGTCTGGTTGTTATATTGGTTTCTTACCGGATCATTACGCCGCCATTCTCGAAGCAAAAGGGCGTATCCAAAAGCTAGATAATCCAGACTTTAGTTATTATTGTGAATTTACCGCCATTACTCGTAAGTCGCCTCAGCCGACGCGTATTGTAAAAACCTTTTTGCAGGCGTTGGAGCAAACTAAGTTAGCATCAGAGTAGGTCGAAAAATGAGTAGATTAAAGAGCGCCGATTAACTATCGCAGTTCTAACTCGAACCCGCTATGATTTGCTGGCTGATAAACCATAAAACAGTTAATACCGTTATAAATTAAATAAAAAGGTGAGTTACATGGATAAGAAACAGTTAGCACAAGACGCCATTGCCTTAGTTGCGCCTGCAATCGAAAATTTATTCAATACTGGCAAGCGAAACCTGTGTCATATCGTCGTCATGAACCCAGAATATATGCCGTGGGAAAAAGACTTCGACGACGCCATTCTCTTAGAATATTCGTTTGGCAACCCGAGTGAATGGGAGCTCGATTTTGTCGGCATGGCAAAAGCCAAAGCGTTGCAGTCGTGGCGCCATCGTGTGCCGAATGCCCAACTTCAACATACACATCCAGCCTCGTTGCGAGAAGATGACCTTAAGTTTTATGGCTCTTACGTTTATGGCGACATCGTGGTTTCGTGCAGTGGCTTAGAACAACATTTCGATGTGTTGATCAGCTCTTGGGTTGCACACGCGATGGAACAACTCGCTATTCATGATAGAGAAACATCATAACTAACATAGCAATAACTAAGCTTGATGATCCTTTTGTATGACGGATCAGAGCGATAAAAAAAGCCGAGCATTGCTCGGCTTTTTATCTGTTAAAGCTGTCAATGTGCGCAAAATACATTACGCGTGTGTTTAAGGTCACTTATTATTAAGCCGATCTATTAATTCATTAATAGCACCAGTCAAATCATAATCGTCTAAACTACCAATATCTTCTATATCTTGGTGTTTATAACCAAAGTAATAAAAACTTATAAGACCAATGCTATTGAACTTTGCACCACCGTATTCATAATAATCTTTAGGTTGGATAGGTATTAAGCCGTGCACACCTGCAGAAACTACATCGCCAAATTCATTTAGTTTAATACCTTTGAGAGCAATTACATTAATAGGCGCTTCATCAGATAAGTATTTATTTCCATCAACATATTTTTTTTCTGAAATTTCAAGCTTTAGATCCCCTGCAATTTGTTCTGCTCTAACCTCGATCAGGCCAACATAAATAAATAGGCTAGGAACACTGCCAAATTCACGCTGGTAATATTTCTTCCAGTTTTCATGCCCGTGTGAAACAGTTAATGTATTTACTGCGCCAGTATATTTAAACAAATCACAACTCCAGACGCTTGGTTTTTCTCGGTAGGCTTCATCATGACAGTCATCATTTTCATAGGTGTAGGTATCAGAATCTGCCTCATTGGATAGGAAGTTTGAATCGCCAAAAGAGACCCATGGTAAGTCTCCTGCATAGATGGGAGGCTGCGCCATTTCACGTTCTTCCTTAGTTAGGTATGCTCCACCTTCTGAAGTCCCAGAAAAACTACTTAAAAAATATCCACCCTTATAGGTCAGTTCTTTGGAGTAAGTTTCAAAGCCCATCGCCTTAACTTGCTCGCTTACTTGATTAAGCATTTCATCATAAAAGAAATTAATTTCTTCAGGGTTACCACGGCGGCGTTTAAGTATTAAAGGGTCTCGTACAGCCAATATGGTTTTTACTGGCTCGGAAGAAGCTTTAACTTTATCTGAATGCCAATAAAACTGTGATTCTCCCCGACTGATAGGTTTTATATCGACAGTTTGAGGTTTAACAACGGTGATACATGAGGAGGTTAAAATAGTAGCGATAAGTAATAATATATAGAGTTTCACTGTAAAATTTCTAACCTTACATTGTTGGAGGGATATACTTATAAAGGATTTTTAAATCATCGGTGCTTGATATACGATTCTCCAGATTTAAAAGAGCTGTTTGGTTTTCAGAATAAACTGGAGTGTTAGAATCAACATACTTAACAAGAAAATCTTTTGTTGAATTGCTATATGAAAAATAGGAATTAGATTCTATTAACCAATCGTTAATATAATCTTTCCCTATATGAGTAGATATTTTTGCCAATACACCATTTGTAACATTGTTATCACTTAACAAGGATATATTTTTAGAAATAAAATCCCAAGATTCTTCTGTACCAATATTTACTATTAACTCAAAAGATTCTAAGCGTACTTCTTGATTTGAGTGGTCGGTATATTCGCTTATCAATTCTAACGTATGTTCTAATTTCGCATTATATAATGCCTTTAAAGCAGTAATGATTTCGTCATGACTAGAAGCGTTAATCAGGATTTCTTCAAGGTAATTGTACATTTCGTCATATCTGCTACCTTCAGCAGTATTTCCTAACTTAGTGCCATTCGACTCTGCCCTTTGAACCATTTTTAGAGTGCAAGGGTAAGGTTTTAGTGTGGCCCCTCTTCAAACACATGGATGTCGTTCAAAATGCTGTCCCAGTTGCCTTTGCTGTCGGTAAAAATATGCGCTTGCGGTGATAACTCTACAGCGGTATCTAAGCTGCCAGCCGGCACCATGACTACGTTATTGGCCTCACTTGAACGCGGCATGATTGAGCTGCATATCGAACAAAAATTTCGTGAAAATCCGGTATCAGGGTGATTATAAAAACTGATCTTGTCTTCACCGGTTAACCATTCCAGAGATGCATTCGGTGCAAAAAGATTAGCGCAATGAGCGGTGCCGGATGTTTTTTGGCAGCGACTGCAATGACAAAAGAAAAATTTTTTGAAATCGCCAGTGACTTTGAATGTTACTGCGCCGCATAAGCATGAGCCGTTGTGAGTGGTATCCATAGTGTTCTCATCCAAATAAGGTTTATTGGATAAAAGCAAATTTTTTTATCTGGCGCAATATAAAAATACCATCGAGTCGTTACTGCGTAATAACAGTAACTATCACCTTAATCATAGCGAGCTATCGGTGTTTAAGGCTTTAGATGCTGCCGATCAGCTGGGCTCGTAGTTTGGGTTTGCTAACGTTAGGTGAGAGCCAGATGGCACCAAACAAAGGCCCAAATTCAGGGCTTTGGATACTGCCGACGAACTGGTCATTAAAGTAAAAATCGGTTTGAGCTGGGGTAATGTGTGCAATGAAACGATCGCCTTTTTTAACATCACGACATAATTCTTTCAGACGGGGGATGTAGGGAGCGTATTCTTCAGGATCAATGCCTAGGTTTGCCCAATGTTTGAGCGTGTGCTTCATCAATTGCTGTGATTTGATATCTCTAAGATAGGTTGTTTTAAATGCGTACTCACTCATCGCTGGATGATAATGACCGTCGGGTGAATAGAGTTCGGTGTTGTATAGGTCGAAGGTATAAAGTGACACCTTGGTTTGGCCAACGATCGCTAAGGGGCGATTAATGCCGAGGCTACTGGCCTGAGCAACGCTGATACAAATAAGAAACAGCGAAATGATTAAAGAATACTGAATAAACATAGTCGAATTCCCTGCTGGCTATGTGTATAACTAAAACGCTAATTTGGGCCGGTTTAATGGCGTGTTAAAAAGTGCATCGGTATTGAAGGTGTTACTGACTATTGATCCTTCACTATACTAATACAGTGTTTCAGCTAATAAGATGAAACACTTCGCAAAATAATGGATATATTATGAGTATCTTTCTACGTAAGTGCTTATATAGCAGGGAAATATGAGAGCTTTGTTACAAGGAAAGGACAAGGAAAGGACAAGGAAAGGATAAGGAAAGGACAAAAGCCCCAACCACGATCGGTTGAGGCGTAACGAGCGGACTGGCGAATATTAGCCTGGAATTAAAGTTTGCTCCTGACACTGGCTAAGCGGTAACTGCTTATCAAAAAAGATCGATAACTCCGCGACATCGACGCCGAACTTAGAGATTTTGGTGCGGTTGAATAGGCGATTCTCATCGAGCTGATAAATCCAATCATCTAAAAACAGCTTTCTAGGCTTGCCCTTAACCTCCAACATTAGATGGTAACGCCAATGAAATACGGAGCCGCGAATTTGGCCTTCGGCAGTACCGACGACATCACCCGCAGTACCTGAGTATTCGCCGTTACCCAGATGGGTTAGCTGCCAAGTTCGTTGATCGGTTTCGCCGTCATCGTAATAAAACACTTCGTGTAATTGGCCATTGTTACCCTGCCATTGCCCAGTAATGTCGACACAAAAACGCCGTGTTACCTTGCTCTTATAGTCTTCAATGATTCCCCAAGCGGTGACTTGACCATCAAAGTAATCTTCTAAAGCAAAGGCCGGTTCAGTTGCCGAGTAATCGGTAAGTTTGGTTGTACAGCTTGATAGCGTTATGGTCAGTAAAATCAGTGCCGCCAGTTTCATTTAAAGCGCTCCTATCAGTTGCTTGCGTAAGTCGGGTTGACTAGTGTTCGGTGATAGCCAGATGCTGCCAAACATAGGGCCAAAGTCAGCACCCTTTACGCTGCCAATGGCATTGCCGTTAAAGTAAAAATCGGTTCCGGTTGGTTGAATGTGGGCACTGAGCGAATCTCCTTTTGAGACATCAGGCCAAAGTTGTTTCAGCTGCGCGTCATAGCGTTGGTAAATCGATTCATCGACACCTAATTTACTCAGCTGTTTATAGGTTTGCTTAATCAGCTGCTGCTGTGTGATGTCTCTTAAATAGGTGATTTTAAGAACATAGTTATCGGTGCTTTCATCGTAACGACCATCCTCTGTGTAGAGCTCACTGTGATAAATCTCCCAAGCAAAAACCTTTAGTGTTGATTGGCCAACTAGGTTTTCTGTTTTCAGCGTTAATGCTTCATTGGCGCTGGCGTAACTGAGGCACAGTAAACAATTGAGAATTAGCAGGCCTTGGAGCATTGGCTGACTAATGAACGGGATGATGACGCGAAACATAGGTAAACCTCGTTGATGTGGTGACGAAAGTGAATACTAGGAACAGGCCTATCCAGACGGCAGTTAAAATCGCATAGGTGACCGAGGCCGAAAAACCAAAGCCGACGGCACCAAAGCGATGAGCCGCAAAATAACTAAAGGGCGCGCCGAAGCCGCAAAGATAAGGCGTGTATTTCCATTTACCGATCCAGCCAAGGCTGTGATTAATAGTGCTGGCAAACGCCAGCCATAATAGGATCAACCAATAGGGCGTGTGATCAAATTGAAAGACGCCGACAACTGTTAGCATGGCATCGGTGAATAAACCGATTAGCGCAACTATCAGCAGTGTCTTAATTTCAAAAAGGCGATAGTTAACCAAAAAAATGTGCAGCGCTAAGCCCAGAAGGGCGAAAGGAATAAAGGCGTTGCCCTGCAATATTAGGCCAAACCAAAGGCCGTTAAACAGTAATGCGTTAAACAAAATCATGATGTGAATCCGGTGATGTTTATCACCGACTATTACGTAGTGCACTAATGGTTTGGATCATAATTTTATCTACGGCTAATGTAATGGCGCGAATGTTTTACCGAGGCGGCACCTATGTTTTAGCAGCAATAAAAAACCGGGCAAGTGCCCGGTTATGAGAAGAGGTCGATTTGTATAGTCGATTTAGTTAATAAGAATAAGCAGCACGTATATAAAAATTATCTGCATCGTCACTGCCAGTTAAATCATTACTTGTGCCATTAGCCGTCCAGATATCGGCACCGATTTCAACGCTGAGGTTATCCGATAGGCTATAGCGTGCTCGCGGTGCGACATAAAAGCGTGAAGAATAGAAGAACCCTAAATTGGCAGAAAGGTAGAGTTTTTCACGTAATAAAGACCGATGCACATGCAGTATGTGGAACAAAATATATTCGTATTGTTGAATATGATACTCGAGGATTTCGGTTGATAAGTCGTCGTCAATAGCCGAGGAAAATTGCTCATTTTCATCGTAATTAAAGGTATAACGGAAAATCGACATCAACTGTGTATAGCTATTAAAAAATGTGCCGCTCAATTGAGTATTGGCGGTCAAATAAGAATTTTTAACGCCTAGATCTTCGCCAGCAAAATCCTCAGTAAGGTTAAAGGCGACATCTTCCGATAGTACAAATGGGCCTAGTGGAAGGCTCACCGCAGCGCCAAACAAATGGTTGCGACCATACTCAACGTCGGCATTGCCGGTCAGCGTGCCGGCACTGACGGTTAATTCGGAGAGATCGAAGCCAGGGTTGCGATCTACGTAATAAGCATAGAGAAGCTCTACATCCATACTCATGCCATAGTGCAGATAATTTAGATAAATAGACTGGGCATCGTCGGTCAGATAAGCCGGTTGATTGTAATCTAGATTAACATCCAAAGAGTCACTGCTGAGGTTTACTACCCCTTTAGGCTCGTAATCGGGTCTAGGAAAAGGAATGTAGATAAGATTTATTTCGTCTTCAAAGGTCGGGTAAAAGTCCAGCTTAACCATGAAGTCTGCGCGCTTACCGTCGTAGCCATCGTCTAAGCTTAAAATGGTTTTATCGGAACCATTGACGACATTTAATGGCCCGAAAGCATCCGAAAAACCAAGACCAACAAATTTTTGCCCAATAGAAAGGTCGAACGAATCGAATGATTTAGAAATCGATGCTTCGCGTAAAATATTTTCCGCCTCGATCCATTGGTCGTCGTTGGCCGTTTGGTACCAAAGATTGGCTGAGATGTTTGCATCCAACCCTTGAGGTAAATCGGTCTTTAATTCTGGTTGAATATAATAGCGATTGCGCAGCGTTTCATATTCTGTTTCCGGCTCGATCTCGCCATAGTAATCAACAAACGAGTGCAGCTGAAAGTCAGTTTCGCTGAATGCAGGTAGAGAAAGCATCGCCGCTGCGCCGCAAAAAATAATACCTTTCATGGTTATTCACTCCGTAATGAGCGGGTGGTGAAGTAACTGTCTGGGATGTCATCAACACTATAGTCTTCAACTTCAATGATCGACGTGTGTTCCGATTGCACGTTGTGCATAACAAGGTGAATAGGGTAAATACGCTCATCAACCTTGAAGACATCCTTTACTCGATAGGTTTTTAATAGGTCACCCTGTAGATCGTAATAATCTCGGCCATACAGGAAGAAGTCATCTTTGCTGTAGTAGTTAATGGTATAGCTATAACCACTAAGTTGTGTGAGCTCATCATTTACAGCCGTGTCTTTCACCATGTAGCTGAGCTTACCTTCAATTTCTTTTTCGCCGATGATTTCTTTTGTGTAGTCTGCATCGGTTCTCATGATCAGATCAGCATAGGTAAAGTCGCTGCCCATAAAGTAGCCACCACCAGATTCTTCTAGCGCAACACGTTTAATGCGGCGAACAGCAGGAAGATAAATCCACATCTGGCTAGGATCGCCATTAAAATAGGTGTGAATCAATAGCGAGGTATCGCGCACTGTTGGTGGGTACTCAAATTTGAATAGCAGATTGAGTTGCTCTGCACTCATTACCTTTTGGTAGGCTCGTGCTCGAACTTCGCGAGTGTCGCCATTTTGAGCAATCATCTTCACATTGAAGGTACCAGACAGCATAGGGAAACGAATAACCTCAGCGAAATTATTCATAACCTCATCGACACCAACATCTGAGTAAGCTGGAGAGAACGGGAATATCGCCAATCCGAGAATTAAAATAAATTTTTTCATTGGTTTGCCTTATTGCTTGATGATTTTTTACTTAATGCTAAAAGAGGGAGCAGGTAGATACTGAAAAAGAAAGATACCACCAACGAAGTTACCAGTAAAAGCCCGAGGTTACGGGCGCCAGAGAACGACGAAAGGAAGAGTACCGAGAACGACACTAATGAAGTTAAGAAGCTTAAGAAAATAGGTACGCCGCTATATCCCATAACATAGCCAAAAGCTTTTGACGTCGACTGTGCAAATTTTTCCGGCAAGCTTTCTAACGCTGCCAGTGTATGAATGCTGTAGTCGATGACTAAGCCAGTGATGATGGCAACAAAGATAATCGAAAAGGCATCAATACTCAGGCCTGCTGTTGCAATGATGCCAAGAGAAAAGAGCATCGAGCAAAAGCCGGGCACTAAACTCAACAGCGCTAAGCGAAGCTTTCGATAGAACGCCAACACGGTGATAAAGATTAGTACGCTGCCGATCAAAAAGGAGATCACCCAGTTGTTACGTAGGCGGCTGCGTTCGTCAGCCAGATCGTTAATCATGCCGTGTACAGAGAGGCTCCAGCCATCAGGCAGAGCTTGGCGCAAATCTTCAGTAGCCTGATAAAAATTATTTAAGTCATTAACGTCTTGATAGTGCACCATTCCACGTATCGAAAAGTAGCGATAAGAAGAATTAACTAAGGAGCCGAACTCAAGCGGGTCGTCGGTAGAGGAAGAATACACAATTAAGAACTGTTCAATTAGGCTGGGATAAATCCAAGCCTCCTGCTCAAAAAGGGATTCCTCATCGCCGTAAAAATAATAATTAATGCGCTTAAGTACCGATAAAATTGAGTAGTTGTAGCCGACAGATTCATTTTCTTGAAGAATTTGGTTCATCTGCTCAATTTTTAATAACGCCTCTTGAGATAACAGTCCCGATGCTTCACCGGTGTCGATCTCTAAAAAATAAGGTACCGTTCCAAAGAAATGCTGGTTAATTAATTCATCGGATTTTTTAATAGTATTGGACGCTGGTAATTGGCCAATGGGGTAAGGCTCAATTTGCAGCTTAGGCAATTGCAATAAGCCTAAAACGCAGCACGCCGCTACGGTTATAAATAATGTTCGGCGATAGTTATGAATAACATTGAATATGCGTATTTGTACCAGCTGGAAACGCGGTAGAATTTTCTTCGTGCTGGCTTTGAAGCCTAAGTAAGGCAGCCATAAAAATACGCCAGCAAAGGTAATTACAACGGCAGCAGAGATTAGTAATCCAAGTTGACGATGACCTGAGCCGTCGATGAACAGCAAGGAAATAAAACCGGTGAGCGTGGAAATAGCAGTAAGAGAAAGCGGGAACAGCAGGCGTTGTTGAATGCTTCGTTTTTCTGCTTCCAATTCATAAAATTGGTGATAAAAATAATGAATGATGTAATCACTGAGCAGGCCTAAACCGAATACCGGAACCAGCAAAACCAGAGGCGAATTATTCACGCCTAAAAACTGGATAAACAGGTAAGCACTGATCAATGAGGCTGCAATCAGCACCCAAGCTGAAGCCATTGCTCGCAGGTTGCGGAATATTATGAAGATGGCGGTGACCAAAATAAGCAGCAGCGGTAAAAATACTTTGATATCTTTTGTTAACAGATGCTCGGTTTTTGCCAAAATCGGTGAACGGCCGGTATATTCAAACGGCAGTATGGTTTGGTAGCTGGCTTGCAGTTCGGACATTTGCTGTTCGATCTGTAAAGGCAAAATGCTGTTGCCGAAATAGGTGAAAAACAGAAAAGCATCTTGATTACTGCTGATATAGGATTGCAGCTCGGGGAACTGCTCGATAGTCGACGGTAACGCAGCAAAAAAAGCATCGTCTAGGGTTGCGATGTTGTCAGGTATGACTCGCTCAACAACAATTTCATCCGACTCATAGCTTTCGCCAAACTCTTCTATTAAAACGGTTTGGCTTTTAATGACTCGGGCATTGATAAGTGAATCAACAGCAGAAACACCATCCAATTGCTTTAGCTTCTCTGACAGGCCAGACATCTTTTGTAACATCGCTTTATTCAGCTCACTGCCTTCTGGCAGTGTTACTGAGACAATGACCGCGTTTCGTTGCGATAACAGAAGTTCGGTTTGCATATCTGCATATACGTCTAATACCTGATCTTTCGGTTCAGGCTTAAAAAGTACGCAGAGTGTTGAAATTATAACAATAGCGAAAAGAAAGGCGGTTTTACGCAGCATTCAACATCCTTATTACCTAAGAATTCATCAGGGTCATTTAACAGCGCTGTGAGAGGGTTAAAACATAGGACTAACGACAAATCATTAAGCCTCTCAACCGAGTTTAACTCTGAAACAAGAATAAAGGTCGCTATGGTTAACTTTTAAGAGCTAAACAGCAATAGCTAA
Organism: Reinekea thalattae; assembly: GCF_008041945.1. NCBI lineage: Bacteria > Pseudomonadati > Pseudomonadota > Gammaproteobacteria > Oceanospirillales > Saccharospirillaceae > Reinekea > Reinekea thalattae. The sequence continues at coordinate 2,226,613 of NZ_VKAD01000001.1, forward strand.
AAGTCAGCATTTGCATTTCATTTGTGCTGGCTCACAGGGAGCGATAAAGCCCTTAACGTCAGCGGCGTTAAGTTTTGCCTCTACCTAGATATAGATATTATCGCCTTAAATCATAAAAGCATAAGTTGCTTTTTATTGTTTTCTGCTTCTCAATAACGACCCTACAATATTAAGTAAGTTAGATGCGAAGCCATCAATCTAACAGTATGGCTAGTCCAACAGCACGGCGTTATTACAGCATTACAGCTAGGGTATTGATATGAAAGCAACTTTGTTACAGCCAGCATTACTAAAAAGTGAATCCTATATCGACGGTCAGTGGGTCAAAGCCGGCTCGGGAAAAACCTTTGCCGTGACCAATCCAGCCAATGGTGAGGTGATAATAGAGGTTTGTGATGCAGCTGTTGATGAAACGAATCGGGCGATTGCCGCTGCAGATAATGCTCTTAAGGGCTGGCAAGCGCTTACAGCGAAAGAACGCAGCCAGTTATTACGTCGCTGGTACCAGTTGATTCTAGAAAATGAAGAAGACTTGGCAACGCTGATGACTTTGGAGCAGGGTAAGCCATTAGCCGAAGCTCGGGGCGAAGTGAATTACGGAGCCTCCTTTATTGATTGGTTTGCCGATGAGGCGCGGCGTATTTATGGCGATGTCATTCCAAGCTTTGCTAACGATCGTAAAGTGCTGACCATTAAACAGCCAGTGGGTGTGGTTGCGGCAATTACGCCTTGGAACTTCCCGATTGCGATGATTACGCGTAAGGCGGCCCCGGCACTGGCCGCAGGTTGTACCATTGTTATTAAACCGTCGGAAGAAACGCCTTTGTGTGCACTAGCGTTAGCCGAACTAGCAGACCAGGCGGGCATTCCTGCTGGGGTGTTGAATGTTGTTACGGGTAAAGATTCCAAAGCCATTGGCGGTGTGCTGACCGGTCACACTGCGGTGCGTAAACTGAGTTTCACTGGGTCAACGCCGGTGGGTAAGTTGTTGTTATCTCAGTGTGCACAAACCGTTAAACGTACCTCGATGGAATTAGGTGGTAACGCGCCCTTTATTGTTTTTGATGATGCCGATTTAGATGCCGCTGTCGATGGTTTGCTGGCTTCAAAATATCGCAATGCTGGCCAAACCTGTGTTTGTGCTAATCGAATTTTAGTGCAAGACGGCGTTTATGATGCCTTTGCAGAAAAATTAGCCGAACGTGTTAAACAGTTTAAAACCGCCGATGGTTTCAGTGAAAACACGACGATTGGCCCGCTGATTAATCCCGCCGCTATCGATAAGGTACAACAGCTGGTTGAGCAAGCGGTTGCTAACGGCGCCAAAATTTTAATTGGTGGTACGACAGCCAGCGATGTTGGTGCGCAGTTTTTCCAGCCAACGGTGCTGACAGATGTCACCGATGATATGACTATCTTTTCTTCCGAAATTTTTGGCCCCGTCGCGCCGCTGTTTCGTTTTAATTCAGAACAGGAAGCCATTGATATGGCAAACGATACGCCCTTTGGTTTGGCATCCTATTTTTACTCTGAAAACATGGCGCGTATTTGGCGGGTTTCTGAAGCCTTGGAGTACGGCATTGTTGGCGTCAATGAAGGGCTTATCTCCAGTGAGGTGGCGCCGTTTGGCGGTGTAAAAGAATCCGGCAGTGGCCGTGAAGGTTCTAAATACGGCATCGATGAATATGTCGAAATTAAATATATTTGCTTAGGTGGTTTAAGTTAGTCAGCCTAAGAAAATCAAGTAAGCGAGCATCAAAAAAAACCGCCAGCTAGGCGGTTTTTTGATTATTTAGAGCAAGCTAGTTCTAGTTGCTATCGCGGTTGGTTCCTAGTCCAGTGGGCTGCCAAAAATATTAGACAGAATCCCCTTGGTAATGTTGCTACCGTCTTCTTGGCGCAACTCGTTGTACCAATTCAGAGTAACCTGCTTATCTTTCATATGGGTGACATCACAACGGCTACGAGCACGCAATACCAGTTCGTTGGCGCGTGGCGCGCGTTTGTTTTGATAGCGTACTAGCGCATCTTCAACACCATAGGTGTTTGTTTGTAGAGCAATGGCTAAAAAGACCGCGTCTTCCATTGCCATGCAACCGCCTTGGCCGATATCGGGTGTGGTGCCATGACCGGCATCACCTAATAGCGCGACACGGCCACGAGTCCAGTTGCTAAAGGGTTCAACATCGCAAATTTCGACACGGTTGGTGCGTTCTGGGTCGATCCGATCAATTAGGTCCTGTACCGGTTTCGCCCAGCCAGTGAAGTATTCTTTTAGCTGTGTTTTGTAGTTTTCGCGCTCGTTGGCTAGGCCTTGTGGTAATGGCACATCAAAGAAGAAATAAAAGCGATTTTCACCAATCGGCATCAGAGAGACACGTTTGCCTTCGCCAACAAAGGTTGTCCATTGGGTGGCTGGCGCAATAGCTTCATCAATTTCGACCAGACCATTCCAGTTAACATAGCCAGCGTAACGACGTTCTGTGTTGCTGCCCAGGACATAAGGGCGAACGATAGAATGAGATCCGTCTGAACCAATCAGTAAATCTCCAGTTTCGACATGGCCGCCAGCAAAGTTTGCCGTAACCACACCGTTGTCTTCGCTAAGATCTACAAGTTCGGCACCTAGGGTGACGTCTTCAGCGCCAAACTCTTCTAAAAGCATGGCTTGAAGTTCGGTTCGCGAAACCGGATAAGCGCGCTGGCCGGCTTCTTTATACAGAGGTTCAAGGCTGAACTGAGTCATAACGTCACCAGAGTCGCCTTCAAGATAAGCTAGGCTGTCCATCTGTCCGCCCAGCTTTGCAACCTGTTCTGTTAGCCCTAGATAGTTAAGGCACTTAACGCCATTAGACCAAAGCGACAAGGCTGCGCCAACTGGCTTGATCTCTTCGACCTTTTCGAAGATTTTGACCTGATAACCAATGTTTTTTAGGGCAATACCAGCACAAAGGCCACCCATTCCTGCACCAATAATAATTACTTTCATATTCATCCTATGAGGCGGGGTTTAGGTACCGCGCCATTTGCACACTGTAAAAAGATTCATTTTATCAAAGCATTAACAGGGCCATCTTTATCATTGAGCCCTACTGATTGCATGAATGATTGACCTGACGACATTACCGAATACTAAATAGTTGTGCAACCGGTCAGGTTATGGCGAGGCTTTAAGGCTGTTGTGCTAATCCAGCAAAAGCGGAGTAGTAGGCGGTAGCCAAGTTATCGACCAAGATACACAACTAGCCTCAGCTTGCACCATTAGAGTTGGTTTTGGCGATAGGCTTCACTGTTTTGGCGCGAAAGTGGTGAACTCTTCACCATCAATTAGCGTATTAAATGATAATGTCAGCTGCTATTAGCTGGTTCAGCCAGATAACAAAAAAAGGACACGCTGTTGAATATACTGATTGCAGGCGGCTCTGGAGGTATCGGTCGGGCGTTAATACAGCAATGCCAAATCGAGTACCCAGAAGCGCAAATACACGCAACCTATCGCACTGAAATTGCTACTGATTCAATAGCTGCAGGTGTTCAGTGGTGGCAAGTCGACTTTGCTGTTGAAGATTCACTGCTTGAACTTGCTCAAGCGGTTGCCTCGTTTGATTTGATCATTTGTGCGACAGGCTTTTTATGGTCAGAAAATCATCGGCCAGAAAAGTCGGTGAGCCAGTTCGACACAGACTTTTTTATTCAAAATATTACCGCCAATACCGTACCGACCTTATTGCTGGCAAAGCATTTTTCTAAACATCTTAAGGCCAGTGGCCGAGGCGTGTTGGTGTCGTTTTCTGCGCGTATTGGCAGCATTACAGATAATCAATTAGGCGGTTGGATCAGTTATCGCAGTGCTAAGGCTGCACTGAACATGGCGGTGAAAACCATAGCGGTTGAGTGGCAACGAACACAACCAAACAGCTGTATTTTTGCCTTCCATCCTGGCACGACTGACACTGCGTTGTCGCAGCCGTTTCAAAAAAGCGTGCCGAACGGAAAACTGTTTACAGCGACCTATGTTGCACAGTGTTTATTACGTCTCATTGAACAAACCAGCAGCGAGCAAACCGGTCAGCTGTTAGCTTACGATGGCACGCGTATCGACTGGTAATTACGGATGTACTGGTCTGCTATGAGGTGTTAATGCGTTAAGAATCGAGCAATCCAGCGCATCACCGTATCTGAATCGGCAGCATTATTTCGTAAAGATTCAATGCCTTGTTCATACAGAGCATCATCGAACACGCCTAATTCGTTACGCATCTGGATAACGTCTTCAATAAATTTAACTGAAAACTCAGGATGGCCTTGAATCGTTATGATGTGTTCGTCTTTAGCCAACATGTAGGCTGGGCAAAAGTCACTGGTCGCTAAGGTCTCAACCTCAGCAGGCAGCTCAGTCACCTGATCCTGATGGCTGACTAGAATGTGGATATTGTTTTTGTCTGGCGTCATCCAGTCAGGCTTTTGGATGACTTCATTGTTACTCAGGCCGATGCCCCAGCCTTTATTTGAGCGCTCAACCGTGCCGCCTAAAGCACGCATAATGATTTGGTGACCAAAGCAGATGCCCACGAGCTTGGTGCGCTTAGCATCGCATTTTTGCAGCCAGTCGATCAGGTTTAACACCCAGTCTTCGTCGCTGTGCGCATCATGTACGCTGCCGGTCAGAATATAGCCGTCGCAGTCGTCTATTGGATTGGGCAGCTGTTGTGCTAAGGCATCATAAAGCTGGAAGCTAAAGTCGCCATGCGGCGACAACGTCGCCTGAATCATATCGGCGTACTGACCATGATGGCTTGCTAATTTGGGGTCAACGAAGCCACAAACAATAATTCCTACTTTCATACCTTGCTCTACCTCTGGCTGGTGATCGCTGACGCGCCGATGAACTAGGATGGGGACGACAAGCGTTTGTGATTGAATACTTTACATTATTGGGTAACTTAAGGTAAAAGTATCTCTATAGGCTAATAATATTTAACAATTCGAGTTTGTCTAGCTCTGTGTGTCGAACACTGACGACGATAGCGTTGGCATTAAAACAACGCAGTCGCAAGACGACAACCGCAGTGACCAAACCACGAACCGATACACGCACTTAATACACACTAAAAAATAGGCTGGGTATGGCGACTCAAACATGGTCTGAAAAGGCGGCAACATTACACTATTCAACGCAGGCGTTTATTAATGGCCAATTGACGGATGCGATCAGCGGTCAGACATTCGACTGTTTTAACCCAGCAACCGGTGAACAATTAGGCAGTATTGCTCGTTGTGATCAGGCCGATGTTGATCTGGCTGTTAAAGTTGCTCGGCAGCAGTTTGAAAGCCGAGTGTGGTCAGGTTTGGAGCCAGCTAAGCGAAAGCAGCAGTTACTTAAGTTTGCTGCCTTGGTTGAGCAAAATGTCGAAAAATTAGCCTTGCTAGATACCTTAGATGCAGGCAAACCGATTGCCGACACCCTCAGTTACGATGCCCCTGCAACGGCTCGTTGTATTGCTTGGAATGCCGAGGCGATCGATAAGCTATACGATGAAGTTGCCCCGACGACATCGAACGCACTGGCGTTAGTCACGCGTGAAGCCGTGGGTGTGGTTGCAGCCATTGTGCCTTGGAACTTCCCGTCGGTGATGGCGGCGTGGAAATTTGCAGCCGCGCTTGCGGCGGGCAATTCGATTATTGTCAAACCTTCTGAGAAAAGCCCGTTGTCGGCTATTTATCTTGCCGAGCTTGCTTTTGAAGCAGGCATACCAGCAGGGGTTTTCCAAGTTCTACCAGGCTTTGGTCACGAGGCGGGTCAAGCCTTGGCGCTGCACATGGATGTTGATTGCATTACCTTTACCGGCTCCACTGCAGTGGGTAAAAAGTTGGTCAGCTTTGCTGGTGAGTCGAATCTAAAACGAACCTTTATGGAATGTGGCGGCAAAAGCCCTCACGTTATTTTCTCTGATGTTAAAGATTTGGATGCTGCCGTTAATACCGCTGCAGCCGCGATTTGTTACAACCAGGGTGAAGTCTGTACCGCCGGTTCTAGATTGCTAGTGCAGCGTGAAATCTACGATCAGGTGGTGGAAAAATTAGTGCCGGCCATCGGCGCATGGCAACCAGCCAATCCGTTATTGGAATCGACCAAGGTTGGCGCAATTATCGATCAGCAGCAGCTGGATAAAATTCTTGGCTATATCGACATCGCTAAAAAAGAGGGCGCGAATTTATTGTGCGGTGGTCAACAGGTACAGCTTGGCAGCGGTGGCTTCTTTGTACAGCCGACAGTATTTACCGATGTCACAGCAGACATGACTATCTTTAAAGAAGAAATTTTCGGTCCGGTTTTGGCGGTTACGGTATTTGATACGGTCGAGCAAGGCATCGAGCTTGCCAACGATACTGAGTATGGCTTGGCGGCGGGTATTTGGACGTCAGATATCTCCAAAGCAATTCAGTGTTCACGAGCATTGCGTGCAGGTACTGTATTTGTAAACAACTGGGATGGCGGTGATATGACCATGCCATTTGGTGGCTATAAACAAAGCGGCAATGGTCGCGATAAATCTCTGCATGCGATTGAGAAATACACCGAAATGAAGTCCACTTGGATCGAATTAAACTAGCCCATTCGTTAGGTTTAACGGCAATAAAAAACCGAGCCTCAGCGCTCGGTTTTTTTATGGCACAAACTTAAAAAAATTAGCTTGGGCTGTCATTCGCGCTGCTGGGTACATGCTGTGTCATACAATGGATGTTGCCACCGCCTAATAAAATTTCGCGGCAGTTTAGCCCCACTAATTGGTGATTTGGAAACGCCGCCTGCAATACAGACTGAGCTTTGGCGTCGTGTTTTTCATCGAGTAATGGAAAAATAATACCGCCGTTGCTGATTAAAAAATTAGCGTAAGATGCAGCCAGCCGTTCACCTGCTTGTCGCACCATACCACTGCTCGGAATAATACCTTCTGCTTCCTGTTCGCTGAGATACAAAGGGCCGGGCATAGGCAGCGCATGTACTTTTATTTTTCGTCCCTTTGCATCGGTCGATTGTTGCAATAAGGATAAAGCCTGCTGGCTTATGGCGTATTGCGGATCGGTTGGGTCATCGCAAACCGTGAGCAATACTTCGCCAGGTTTGACGACATGCAAAATATTGTCGATATGGCCATTGGTTTCATCATTGAACAGACCATGAGTAAGCCAAATGATTTTTTCGACACCCAGAATTTCTTTTAGTTGGCGTTCAATGTCTGACTTTGATAACTGCGGGTTCCGGCTTGGGTGCAGTAAGCATTCTTCAGTGGTGTAGAGCGTACCGTCGCCGTCGCAATGAATGGAGCCACCTTCTAAAATCAGATCAACTTCATCGCAGCTATCGCCGGTGACCTCGGTCATCTGTTTGGCGACGGCGTTGTCTAACGTCCAGTCATCATAAAGGCCGTCGAGCGTGCCACCCCAAGCATTAAATTGCCAAGAAATACCGCGCCGTTGGCCGTTGTTGTTGATCACATAGGTTGCGCCGATGTCGCGCATCCAGCAGTCATTGCTGGCGATTTTTAATACTTCGATATCATTAGGTAGTTGCTTACGAGCCTGACGGTAAAGTTCATCGCTGACAATGACGGTTACTGGAGTGAATTGAGCGATGGCGATGGCGAGTTCAACAAAAACGGCCTGCACAGGCTTGCCGTTGTCGCGCCAGTTATCAGGCCGATGCGGCCAAGCCATCCATACTTCATCCTGAGCATGGTGTTCGCCAGGCATAACGTATTGGCTGTGGGTGATCATGCCGGTGGCTCCTAGTGACCGTCTAGCGACAAAAGGTTGCGATAATGTTGCGGGCAACGATCACGAAATAACCCCCAGGCTGCTCGCTGATAATCGATCTGCGCCAAATCAAACTGGTGCACAAGAATGGTTTCATTTTCACGGTCGGCCTGTTGCACCACTGCGCCAGTGTGGTCAGAAATAAAGGATGAACCAAAGAAATTAATGTTCAGCTCGCGATTTTTTGCTGACTCTGTACCAATTCGATTGGAGGCTATCACCGGGATTTGATTCGCTGCGGCATGGCCTTGCATGACTCGTTGCCAATGCGGTTGAGAGTCTAGCTCCGGCTGGCTCGGCTCGCTGCCAATGGCGGTCGGGAAAAACAAAAGCTCAGCGCCCATTAACGCCATGCTGCGAGCGCTTTCTGGGAACCATTGGTCCCAACAGATGCCAACGCCAATTTTGGCGTAGCGGGTTTGCCAAACTTTAAAGCCGGTGTCTCCGGGGCTAAAGTAAAATTTTTCCAGATAGCCGTCGCTATCAGGGATATGAGTTTTTCGATAAGTTCCTAACAGGCTGCCATCGGCATCAATAATCGCAACAGAATTAAATCGGACTTGTCCTGCTTTTTCGTACCAACTGAATGGAATAACAACTTCTAATTCTTTGGCCAGCTGAGCAAAGCGGTGAAAGTTTTTATTCTGTTCGAGCTGACTTGCCAGCTGCAAATAATCTTCGGATATTTCGATGCAGAAATAAGGCGTCTCAAACAACTCCTGCAATAAAATAATTTGAGCACCTTGAGCTGCGGCCTTGCGAACCAGTTGTTCGGCTTTAGCTACGTTTTCTTCGCTGTCCCAGCTGCAACTCATTTGCGTCGCGGCAACGCTGACTTTAGCCATGGCTAATCTCCAAAAAATAGATGAGTGAAAATCTAGAAGGTTGGCGGCGTTGCTGCACTGATCAGTTCGCATTCGACCTTGCCGATGTTACGAAAACGGTGCGGCCGTTTGGTTTCAAAGTAATAGGAATCACCGGGCTTGAGTACTTTGGTTTGGTGGCCAATGGTAATTTCGATTTCGCCGCGTAATACAATGCCGCTTTCTTCGCCTTCGTGTTGCATGAAGTCGGTACCGGTATCGGCGCCGGGTGGATAAGTTTCGCGGATCATCGCCAATTTACGACCTTTCTTTTGGCTGCCAACCAGCAACATGCTGATAACGCTATCGCCAATGTCGACTAACTCATCACGACCAAAAAATAATTTGTCTTCGGCTTCAATATCTAAGGTAAAAAAATCGCCCATGGTAATTTCCATGGCGTCGAGGATTTTTTTTAGTGAGCCAATCGAAGGGTTTACCTGATTTTTTTCAATCTGAGAAATCATCGCATTTGTCACACCGCTGAGCTTTGCCAGCTCACGCTGTGACACGCCTTTCATTGTACGCAGCGATTTAAGTTGTTTACCAACGTCCATGAACGAATCTTACTCCTAAATATTAAGGTCTGGCTAAGGCTTTCATTTCCAGCCGGCGTTTCTTTTCTGCTCGTGTCATAAACCACCAAGCAATAAACGAAGCGACAGAAACTGCGAGCACCATCAGTGTCGCTAATGCGTTGATTGTCGGACTAATGCCGAGCCGTACTTTTGAATAAACAACCAATGGCAGCGTAGAAGAATTAGGTCCAGAAACGAAGCTGGTAATAATTAGGTCGTCCAGAGACAAGGTAAACGCCATTAACCAACTGGCCACCAATGCAGGGAATATCATTGGTAGAGTAATAAGGAAAAAGGTTTTAAAGGGTGTCGCACCAAGGTCCAACGCAGCCTCTTCAATGGAGTTATCTAATTCTTGCAGGCGCGAGCTGACGACAATGGTGACATAGGCCGCGCTGAAAGTTATATGTGCAATCAATATGGTCAGCAAGCCGCGTTGAGCAAACAGTTCGATCACGCCACCGAGCGAAATAAATAGTAACAGCAGTGACAAACCGGTAATGACATCGGGCATGACCAATGGCGCGGTGATCATAAAGGCGAATCCAGTTTCGCCTTTAAACTTGCCAAAGCGCTGTAAAATAAAGCTCGACATGGTGCCAAGAATGACAGCAAAGGTGGCGGATACCGCAGCAATAAATAGGCTTAACTTAACGCCGTTCATCAGTAGTTCGTCTTTGAATAATTCAACGTACCATTTGGTTGAGAAACCAGACCAAACCGTTACCAACCGGCTTTCGTTAAAGGAGTAAATAATCAGCAGCAGTATCGGTAAATATAAAAAACTGAAAACCGCGGCCAATATAACCCAGCGTAACTTGGAGGAATAAACAGGGATCGCATTCATTAGGTATCTCCCCTCAACTCACGTTTTTGAAACTTGTGGAACCAGATAATCGGCACCATCAAGACCATGAGCATGACAATGGCAACGGCTGAAGCAACAGGCCAATCTCGATTGCCAAAAAATTCTTGCCATAAGACTCGGCCAATAAGCTGTGCATCTGGGCCGCCTAATAATTCTGGAATCACTACTTCGCCAACAACAGGAATAAATACCAACATTCCAGCGGCAATAAAACCAGGCTTACACAGAGGTAATAAGACTTTTATCAAGGCTTGGAAGGGGCGAGCACCAAGATCGGCAGCGGCTTCCATTAATGAGTAATCGACTTTCATCAGCGCGGTATAAAGCGGCAGTATCGTGAACGGTAAATAGCTGTAAACGATACCGATATAGACGGCGACATTGGTATGCATAATGTGTAGCGGCTGATCAATAATACCCAGCCACATTAAAAAATTATTCAGCAGACCGTTGTTCTTTAAAATGCCGATCCAAGCATAAACACGAATTAAAAAACTGGTCCAAGAAGGCAGTACCACCAACATCAATAAAATATTTCGAGTCGCAGGCGAAGAATGAACAATCGCCCAAGCGGTAGGAAAGCCGATTAATAAACAGAGCGTGGTAGAAACAAAAGCGATCTGCAAAGAACGTAAGTAAGCATCGACATAAAGGCTGTCCTCTATTAAATAGAGGTAGTTGCCAAAGTTGAGCAAGATGGTTAGTTGGTTATCGACGTATTCGAATAAATCAGAATAGGGCGGAATAGAAAACTGAGCTTCAGAAAAACTGATTTTAAATACAAATAAAAACGGCAATAAGAAAAACAGCAACAGCCAACTGTATGGAATGGCTATGACGCCGATTTTAGCGACCGGTAAGTTACGCAGTGATTTAAGCAGCTTCATATCGTCAGTACGACCCCGCTTTCTTTTTCCCAATACAGGCTGATTGGGTCGTTCCAAGTAGGCAATTCTTCTTGTCGACTGACGTTCTGTACTGACACGGTAACCAGTTTGTTGCTTGGTAGTCGTATATGGAAAATCGATTGGCTACCGAGATAAGCAATGTCTTCAACAACACCGGTACAGCAGTTTTCTTCACTGGGCGGAGTCTCGGCTAAATAAATTTTTTCTGGACGTACGGCAACCATCAGGTGAGCGCCTTCGATGGCGGTTACGGCATGGTCAAAGGTGATTGGCCGTTTAATTTCATCACAACGGATAACCGAACGATCAGGTTGATTAGATTCTAAAATGCCCTCAAATACATTGGCTGAACCGATGAATTCAGCAGCGTAACGAGAGTTAGGTGATTCGTATAATTCTTTTGGCGTGCCGACCTGAACAAATTGGCCTTGGTTCATGATGGCAATGCGATCGGCCATTGTCATAGCTTCTTGTTGGTCGTGCGTTACCATAACGCAGGTAACTTCGACGCGTTCTAAAATATCGACAATTTCCAGCTGCATCTGTTCGCGTAAATTTTTATCTAACGCGCCCATTGGTTCATCGAGCAATAACAGTGCAGGTTGTTTTGCTAGGCTGCGAGCTAGAGCAACGCGTTGGCGTTGACCACCGGATAATTGATGTGGCTTGCGCTTAGCGTACTTCGTCATCTGAACCAGCTCGAGTAATTCTTCGACTCGATTTTTTATTTCTTGGCTGGATAGACTTTGTTGTTTAAGGCCAAAGGCGATGTTGTTGTACACCGTCATGTGAGGGAACAACGCATAGGATTGGAACATCATATTGACCGGACGCCGATAAGGCGGCACGTTTGCAAGGCTTTGGTTGGCCAAAATGATTTCACCTGAATTCGGTTTTTCGAACCCAGCTAACATTCGTAATAGTGTGGATTTACCACAGCCTGACGCCCCAACAAGGGCAAAAATTTCTCCCTGATAGATCGTAAGGTCAAGGTCATCGACTGCAACATGTCCGTCGAATTCTTTGCTAAGGCCCTTTATTTCAAGTAAGGGAACCTGTCGCTTAGGCGGCGTTAATTCAGACATACAATACCTTTCTAGCAAGAATGAGGGCCCAACCAAAGCTGTTGAGCCCTATGTATTCAGGAAGATGAGTTCCGGAGTAGTGAGCTCCGGAAAATTAGCTCCGGATAATTAGTTTTTCATCAACTCTGACCAAGCTCGGTTGATAACGCGCGAAATTTTAAGCGGCGTTAGTTTCGGGCTGTACAGTTTTTCAGATGCGGCGGCGGTAGGGTAAATACCTTCGTGCTCTAGAATCTCTTCGTCAATGAACTCATTAGAAGAAGGGTTCGGGTTGGCGTACCAAACGTAGTTAGTCACGTCTGCAATAACCTCAGGGCGCAACAGGTAGTTTAAGAATAGGTGCGCATTTTCAGGGTGCTTAGCATCTTTTGGAATGGCCAACATATCAAACCAAGCCATCGCGCCCTCGTCTGGGATGACATAGGCAACTTCTACGCCGTTGTCAGCCTCGTAAGCACGATCCGATGCTTGTAAAACATCACCAGACCAACCGACAGAAACACAGATGTCGCCGTTAGCTAAATCGTTAATGTACTGCGACGAGTGGAAGTAGGTGACATACGGACGGATCGGCTTCAATAGCTCAAGAGCTTCTTGGTAGTCTTTGGCGTTGGTGGAGTTTGGATCCTTGCCCAAATAGTTCAGCGCAGCAGACATGATTTCAGTCGGTGCGTTTAAGAATGAAACGCCACAGCTGCTGAGTTTTTCCATGTACTCAGGCTTGAACACTAAATCCCAGCTGTTCACTGGCGCATCTTCACCCAGTATCTCTGCAACTTTATCGACGTTATAGCCAATACCGGTTGTGCCCCATAGGTAAGGGAAAGAATAGGTATTACCTGGATCGGCGTTTTCTAACACTTTCATAAGGCTAGCATCGAGATTGCCGTAATTAGATAGCTTGCTCTTATCTAATGGTAGAAAAGCACCGGCTTGAATTTGTGCGGCTAGGAAGTCACTGGTTGGCACAACGATATCGAAGCCGGTGTTACCAGATAAAATTTTAGCCTCAAGAACTTCGTTAGAGTCGAACACATCATAAACTACGTCGATGCCGGTCTCTGCTTCAAAGTTGGCGATGGTGTCTTCGGCGATATAGTCTGACCAGTTGTATATGTACAGAACTTTATCTTCTGCCGCGATTGCAGTGTGGCCCATAGTGGCAGCGACCAAACCCGCTAAAAGCGTTTTTTGCATAGGCTTGTTAAGCATCTAAGTGTCCTCTTCTTTCTTTAAATTTAAACAGTCAAAGGATTAAAGTGAGTTTAGGGTGGTATCGAGGGCTTTCTTTGCTCGACTAACAAGCAAATCAATTTCTTCTTTTGTAATAATTAGTGGTGGCGCAATAATCATTGTATCGCCAACCGCACGCATCACTAGACCAGCCTCGATGCAATAATCGCGGCATTTGGCTCCAATTTCTAGTGATTTGTCGTAACGTTGATTGGTGGTTTTATCCTGCACCAATTCCAATGCGGCAACCATACCTTTTGAGCGAGCCTCACCAACCAATGGATGCTCTGCTAACTCAGCCCATTTTTCTGCTAGGTAAGGCGCGATTTCTTCACGCACCTTGGTGACGATGTCTTGTCGCTGCATTTCTTTAATGTTGGCAATGGCCACGGCGCAAGCAACTGGGTGGCCGGAATAAGTAAAGCCGTGGGTAAATTCTGAGTCGGTGGCTTTTAAGACTTCAGCCACTTCATCGGCAACCATGACACCGCCGAGTGGCAAATAGCCTGAGGTAATACCTTTAGCCATGCATAATAGATCGGGTTTTATATTGTAGGTGTCACTGGCAAACCATTCGCCGGTACGACCAAAACCGCAGATGACTTCATCGGCAATTAATAGAATCTCGTATTTATCACAGATGCGCTGAATTTCTGGCCAGTAACTGTCTGGTGGAATAATAACGCCGCCAGCACCTTGTATCGGTTCGGCAATAAAGGCCGCTACATTATCTTCACCGAGTTTTTTAATTGCCAATTCGAGTTGCTGTGCGCGTTCTAAACCAAGCTTTTCGCGCTCTTCGGCACTGCAATCGCCAAAGGTGTTTGGCTGGTCGATGTGGACGATATCCGGCACGATGCAGCCAGTTTGCTGGTGCATAGGCACCATGCCGCCTAAGCTTGCACCAGCAATGGTGCTGCCGTGGTAGGCGTTTCGGCGACTGATGATTGTCTTTTTATCGGCTTTGCCTTTGGCGTTCCAATAGTAACGAACCATGCGAATGACGGTGTCGTTGCACTCCGAGCCAGAGCCAGTAAAGAACACATGGTTTAAACCTTCCGGCGTGACTTCGGCCAACAGCGTAGACAGTTCTGCCGCTGGTGGGTGAGTCGATTGGAAAAATAAATTGTAGTAAGGCAGCTTCTTCATCTGCTCAGTGGCTGCGTTGATCAGTGGTTCACAGCTGTAGCCCATATTGGTACACCAAAGACCAGACATGGCATCGAGAATTTCGCGACCGGCATCATCGTAAATATAGATACCTTGCGCACGTTCGATCATGCGAGCGCCTTTGGCATTCAGCTCACTGTAATTACTGAACGGGTGAAAGCAGTGCTCAGCATCTTGTTTAACTAATGGGTTCATTGTACTTCCTTAAAAATTAATAGCTTTAAACATTCAGCAACAGGTATTCACGCTCCCAAGAGCTGATCACCCTGAAGAATGTTTCGTATTCTTTGCGTTTAATGGCGACATAGGCATCAACAAAACGCTTGCCTAAAATGTCTTTTAAATCGTCACAGGTTTCGAGAATTTTTAACGCTTCTTCCAGTGTGCCCGGTAAGGTGTATGGGTCTTCACTGGTATCGTCGGTGGCTTTTTGAGTCGGTTCAATTTTTTGTTCCATACCTAAAAGGCCACAAGCTAAGGTCACTGCCATCGCCAAATAGGGGTTGGCGTCAGAACCA
This sequence comes from Reinekea thalattae, assembly GCF_008041945.1. Classification (NCBI taxonomy): domain Bacteria; kingdom Pseudomonadati; phylum Pseudomonadota; class Gammaproteobacteria; order Oceanospirillales; family Saccharospirillaceae; genus Reinekea; species Reinekea thalattae. Next base: position 2,241,654 of record NZ_VKAD01000001.1, read on the forward strand.
GAATAGCGGTTTTCAACGCGTCGAGCTTTCGCATTGGATCTTGGAATTCGAATGCCGACGGTACGGTTATCTTCGCCCCACTCCAAGTTGGTAGGCGCCATGTCACCGAACACTAAACGTCGGTAGGAATTGACGTTGGGTGCGTAAAAGGCAATACAAGCGGGAGTGTATTTTTGTAAGCCACCAATATAGTGATACAGAGCGTCGCTATGGCTGCCATCTTCGTTGCTGAATATATTGTCGCCGTTAGCATCCAAAAGACTTTGATGGATGTGCATCGATGAACCGGGTTCATCTTCCATCGGTTTGGCCATAAAGGTGGCATAGATGTCGTGACGCAATGCGGTTTCACGAACCGTGCGTTTAAACAAGAAGGCTTGATCGGCAAGTTCTAAGGCATCGCCATGATCAAAGTTGATCTCCATTTGCGCAGCGCCAGACTCATGAATGAGTGTGTCGACGTCTAAATTTTGTGCATCGCAAAAGTCGAACATCTCTTCGAATAATGGGTCGAACTCGTTTACGGCATCAATGCTGTAGCATTGGCGAGCGGTTTCTGGTCTACCATTGCGGCCAATAGGTGGTTCGAGAGGGTAATCTTCGTCGAGGTTTTTTTGCACCAAATAAAATTCTAGCTCGGGTGCCACAACCGGAGTAATACCCTTCTCTTTGTATTTGTTGAGCACACGACGCAGTACGCTGCGTGGTGCGATATCAACTAGTTCGTCGTCGTTATTGAAGCAGTCGTGAATAATTTGAGCGGTTGGCTCTTTGGCCCACGGCACAAAACGAATGCTGTCTGCATCCGGCTTTAAATTCATGTCGCTGTCGGTGAGGTCGATCATGTCATCGTTATCAGGCCAGTCACCAGTGACGGTTAAAAAGAACAGGCTTTCTGGCAGCTTCATGCCATTTTCTTTGAGAAATTTATGGGCAGGGATAATTTTGCCACGAGCATTGCCCGTTATATCTGGTACCAAACATTCTACTTCAGTGATTTTATGTTCTAAAAGCCATTCCCTAATGTCGCTCATAACGGACTTTGTAACCTGCGGTTGGTTGAGAGGAATCGGAGCGCTATCGCTCAGATTTGAAAATAACATCGGCCAGTAATACAAATGCCATCATGTCATAGTGATGTCAAGCGGGTCGTTAACTATAATTTAACAAGATCGCTATATTTGGTGCTATTTCTTAGACTTCGGGTTGAAATTATTTACATATCGGCGCTCTTTCGAGTAGGCTGTGGATCAGAGTAAATCACAAGGATCACATTCATGTGGCTAGATAAAAAGCTTTGGATGACGGCAGAAGACCTCCCCGAAGCTGAACGTTTTATGGCATTGCACCCAGAAGTTAACAGCGTCGACCTGATACTTTTCGATACTAACGGTAAAGAACGCGGCAAGCGGATACCAATATCTATGTTGCCGAAGGTTGTTAAGCATGGCTTAGCATTACCCGGTTCTGTATTCGCGCTCGATATTAAAGGTGAAACCATTGAAGAAACGGGCCTTGGTTTTGAACAGGGCGACAGTGACAATTTATGCCGGTTAGTGCCCGGCTCGCTGAGGTTAATTCCTTGGAAAGAAGGCGTCGCCCAAGCGGTGTTGACCATGTTGAATGACGAGCAGGATGCGCTGTTTTTTGCCGATCCTCGTCGCGTTTTGGTTGATCAATTATGTGCGATGTCCGAACGTGAGCTAAAGCCTTGCGTCGCGATTGAATACGAATTCTATTTGCAAGATGTTGAGCCTGACGATTTAGGCCAGCCGCAGCCGCCAATCATGCCGTTGAGTCAAGAGCGCATGACGCAAACACAGGTTTATTCTCTCGATGAATTGGATGAATTTCAGCGTTTTATCGATGATGTTATCGCCGCCTGTGAAGTGCAGGGAGTACCAGCGTCAAACATTATTGCCGAGTACGCCCCCGGCCAATTTGAGATCAATTTGCGACACAGTGTTGATGTGATGCAAGCCTGTGATCAGGCTGTATTGATGAAGCGAGTGGTGCGTTCTATTGCCAAACAACATGGCTTTGTCGCTAACTTTATGGCTAAACCCTATACCGAGCATTCGGGTAACGGTTGCCATGTTCACATCAGCCTATTTGATAACGAAGATCAAAATGCTTTTGTTAAGCAACCGCAGTTATTGCAGCAGTCGTTAGCAGGTATTTTGCAGCAAATGCCCGAAACTTTAGCCCTGTTGGCACCGAACGCTAATTCCTATCGCCGTTTTCAGCCGGATATGTTTGTCTCGTTGTGGCCAAACTGGGGCTGGGATAATAGAACGACCGCTTTGCGTATTCCATCCGATAGCGAACAAAATTTGCGTATTGAACATCGCTTAGCCGGTGCTGATTGCAATCCTTACCTTGTGGTTGCTGCGATCTTAGCGACGTTGCAAGAGGGTATTGATGAACAATTAACGCCTCCGGAGGCTATCGATGGCAACGCTTATGAGATGGAAGGTGAAAACCATTTGCCGTTGTCGTGGCCTCAGTCGCTAGAGCGTTTTCAAGCCAGCGATGTGCTCATTAAGCGCCTCGGTAGCGACTACTGCCATACCTACTATGAAAACAAACGAGCCGAACAGCTAGCCTTTGATGCTCAAGTAACGCCATTAGAATATTTATGGTATCGCTAGCGTTAGGTTAACCCAGACCGGTTAAATTCTTCGAGGAAGCAGCTATGAAACAAAATTATGTTCATTCTTACTATACCGACAGCGCCAATCAACAATTTGATTTTCCCCAGTTGGAATCTGATCAGCGTGCCGATGTTTGTGTTATTGGTTCTGGTATTACTGGTGCGTCCTCGGCATTGGAGTTGGCTAAACGTGGCTATAAAGTCATCGTTTTAGAGGCTGAACGGGTCGGCTGGGGTGCCTCTGGCAGAAGCGGTGGTCAGGCAATTTTTGGCTGGGCTTCAGATCAATTCACACTCGAAAAAATGCTCGGCCAAGACGATGCCCGAAAAATGTGGGATATGTCATTGGAGAGCTTGGCAGTGACTAAGCAGCTTATCCAAGAACATAACATCGATTGTGATTGGTCTGATGGCATGGTGCATTTGGGTATTAAGCCACGCCATGATGCTGAGATTAAAGAATGGTATGAGCACATGGTTAATGTTTATGGCTATGAATCCTTACAGCTTTGGGATCAAAAAACCTGTCGTGAAAACATTGCCAGCGAGCGCTATACCAGCGGTATGTTTGATAGCAATAGTGGCCACTTACATCCATTAAATTACACGCTCGGCTTGGTCAAAGCGGCTAAAGACTTAGGTGTGCAGTTTTTTGAAGGCAGTGCCGTGAAAGATGTTCGCCCAGGTGAACCGGTGACGATTACAACAGAGAAAGCCACTGTCACCGCAGATCATGTGATATTGGCTGGTAATGCTTATCTTAAGGGTATTAATTGGGGAATAGAAAGCCGAGTGATGCCGGTGGGTACCTATGTCTGCGCAACTGAACCGTTAGGTAAAGATCGAGCGCTGGCGTTGATGAAGAATAATATTGCAGCTTGCGATATTAATTTTGTGCTCGATTATTATCGCTTGTCAGGCGATTACCGCATGCTCTTTGGCGGCAAGGTGAGTTATTCAGGGATGGAGCCGAGAGATTTAAAGGCGGCGATGCGCAAGGATATGTTAAAGGTCTTTCCGCAGTTGCAGGACGTGAAAGTTGAATCGGCATGGAGTGGCAATGTTGCTGTCACCATGAATCGCGCGCCACACTTTGGTCAGCTGCATAAAAATGTTTTTTATGCTCAAGGCTTTTCTGGTCACGGCATTGCTGCTTGTGGTTTTGCTGGCAAGCTGATGGCAGAGTCGGTTGCTGAAACCGCTGAGCGATTGGATGTGTTTGGCAAAATAAAACATATGCCGTTCGATGGCGGCAAACTTTTCCGTACTCCGGCCATGGTTTTAGGAATGGCCTACTATCGTTTACGCGATATGCTTTAACAGAACAGAATGCAGCGCGGTCTAAGGTCTAACCTTGCCGCGCTGAGTTTTATAGGCTGTTAATTAAGCTTCGCTAATACTAAGTTCACCCAATACGGCATCGGCTGCCGTTAGGGTTTTTTCGATGTCTTCATCGCTGTGCGCCAGCGATAAAAATCCTGCTTCAAAACTCGACGGTGCTAAGTAAACACCCTGTTCTAACATGCCATGAAAGAAACGATTAAAGCGTTCGCTGTCGCAAGCTTGAACTTCTTTAAAGCTACCGACACTTGCTTGCTCAGTGAAAAATACACCAAACATACTTCCGACCTGATTGGTGACTAAGCCGATGCCATGTTTTTTCGCCAGTTGGCGTAAACCGGTTGTTAGCTGGTTGGTTTTTTCTTCTAGCTGCTGGTGAGTACCAGCCTTACTTATCTCATTTAATGCTGCCAATCCTGCTGCCATTGCCACAGGATTACCGGATAAAGTACCGGCCTGATAGACTGGGCCGTCCGGTGCAAGACAGTCCATAATGTCTGCGCGGCCACCAAAAGCACCGACAGGCATGCCGCCGCCAATAACTTTGCCTAGCGTTGTTAGGTCTGCCTTGACGTTATAGCGCTCTTGAGCGCCGCCTAATGCGACTCGGAAGCCACACATGACTTCATCAAAAATTAATACCGAACCTGCTTGAGTACAGCATTCTCTGAGGGTTTCTAAAAAGCCATCGGCCGGTGGAATGCAGTTCATGTTACCGGCGACAGGCTCGACGATCACCGCCGCGATTTTATCGCCCAGTTCAGCAAAGCACAGTTTAACATCTTCGGCGTTATTGTATTCCAGTGTGATGGTGTGTGCCGCGACAGAGGCCGGTACGCCCGGCGAAGTCGGCACACCGAGTGTTAAGGCGCCAGAGCCTGCTTTGATCAGTAGACTATCGGCATGGCCGTGATAGCAGCCTTCAAACTTGACCAGTAGATCTCGGCCAGTAAAGCCGCGCGCTAAGCGTATCGCCGACATTGTGGCTTCGGTGCCGGAGTTAACCATGCGAACCTTTTCGATCGATGGGTAGAGCTGGCAAACTTTTTCAGCCATCTCGACTTCTAATTCTGTTGGCGCACCGAACGACATCGACTTGTCGACTTGTTGGTGTACTGCTTGGCGGATGACTTCTGCTCCGTGGCCTAAAATCATTGGCCCCCAAGAAAGAACGTAATCGATGTATTCCTTACCCTGATTGTCTGTCAGTTTACTGCCGAGGGCTTGTTCAAAAAAAATCGGTGTACCACCGACGCCTTTAAATGCACGTACGGGAGAGTTAACGCCGCCGGGTATGGTTTTTTTCGCTCGTTCAAAGAGTGTGTTTTCGGTGTCAGTCATAACCTTCCTGTCTTTGATTAACAAAATTATTGATGAGTTTATTTGTACAAGTATTGAATCAGTAGTTCAAAACGCAAAAGCGTAACTATTAATTAATACCTTGCTAGTTCAGTTCACTTTCAGAGGTCAATTCAGTCGATAGTTTGGCTCGAGTTACAAGGCCGATTCGGAATGCATCAATCGGCACTTGAATGGCGACCACGTCATCGTTTTGCAAGGTTTTAATACCTTCCAGCAAGGAGGCATCTTGCTGTAAAACGCTAATTCGAGAGCGAGCAGGAATGACCTTAGATAGATATTGATACAGGTTAACGTCGTCGTCTGGATCTAGATGTAGCCATTTCTCATATTGTTTTTTCAGTGCTTTGTGAGGGATTAAATAGCTTTCCGCCGCATAGCGGTATATCACCAAGCGCTTTTTAACGTGCAGCATTTGCTCGATCGACTCTGTATCCATCTGATCATGAATGACCACGAATTTGGTGATCGCAATTTCAGACAAAAAGCGACTGGCTAAGGCATTTCTAACTGGATGAGTACTAATTTGTAAGCCTTTGAGCGACAGCATGGTCTGGAAGATCGATGGCTGTAAAAAAATTGCCTGACAGGTTAGGTTAGCCAGTACCACAACAACCATGGTATGAAACATCATTTCTGCGTTTAGCGAGAGTTCTAGTACCGCGGTTAACGCGGCTAATGGCGCATGTAGCAAAGCACTCATCACGCCAGCCATGCCAATGAGGGCGTAGAACGAATCACTGCCCGAGCCTGGCAGAATGGCACCGGCTATCGCGCCTGTTGCCATGCCAATGACTAACGACGGCGCTACAATTCCAGCGGGGACGCCTAAGCCAACAGCAATGCCGGTCGCCAAGAGTTTGGCTGCTAAAATCGCAATAAGGTACCAGAGCGCAAACTCGCCATTGAGGATGCTCTCCATCACGCCATAACCGAGTCCCATCATTTGTGGCACAAGCATGCCTAAAAGGCCGGTCATAATGCCTGCAATGATTAACTTACTATCGCGCGATACCAGATCGATTGCGGCTAGCCGTTTAATGAGTCGATGCAGTGCTGCGGCGACTAAGCCTGTGGCAATGCCAGTTACTAATAAAAAGGGTGTTTCGGTGAGGCCTGCGGGTACGATGTCGACCGCAAAGAGGCCGGAGCGGCCGCCGATTAAAAAGTCGGTGACAACGGCAGCGGTAACGGAAGCTGCAATAATCGGGATAAAACCCATCAGGCTGTATTCCATAAGCACCACTTCCATGGCGAACATGACGCCAGCCAAGGGCGTATCGAAAGCAGCAGAGATTGCCGCCGCCGTGCCACAACCGGTTAGCAAGCGTAATTGACTCGGTGAGCGATGCATCATCCGCCCCAGCTTGCTGGCAATGCCAGAACCGACATGAACAGCCGGCCCTTCTTTGCCCATACTGAATCCAGAAGCCAAAGCGATCTGTGCCGACACTAACTGAAAAAGCGTATTGCCTAATGGAATTTTACCGCGACCTATTTGCAGACGGTCAATGACATGTGTAATGCCTACGTCGTGGTACCTGCTATTTGTATTGCGATAGAGTAAGATGAGAATAATGGCGCCAGCGATTGGTAAGCTGGCGCGGGCAAGAGGTGCAAGGCTGCCAAAACCAGCCTGATGACTGTCGTTCAATAGTGACAATACCAGCTCGATTGAAACCATAAAAAGCGCAATCACTAAGCTGGTAGAAATACCAATGAGAATGCCAAAACAAGACAGCAACGCTAAGCTATTGCTATGTAAAAGTTTTGATTGCCATCGTTTTAGTGTTGGTTGAGTCATTTGGCTTGTATATATTCCCTTGTGGCGCTCAACATCATACCGATTTATGACTCATTTTGTTACAGTAGTGCGATTAAGCTCGTTATTATCAAAAAGGTAAAGTGGAATGGCAAAAGTTAAAGGGCCTGCGCAGATAGAATATACCGCAGTTCCGCATCGTCCTTTGCAGCAAGTTGTAGTTAGGATGACGGTGGTTATTTTAGTGTTCGCTGCGATTTGTGCAGCATATTTGTACGGTAGTTATGTCAGTGTACGTCACGAGCAAAGACTACTTAACGAGGTTTCTACTTTACGCCAGTTATTAGATAATAACGCCGAGCGAGAGCGAGAATTAAGACAACAGGTGGCAGTATTAGAAAATTCTGCTTTTGTTGATAAAGGTGCGGTCAATGATGTTCGCAACTCAAACCGTGAACTGACCGATAGAATTGCAGAATTAGAGAAAGACATTGCTTTGTATCAGGGCATAATGTCACCTTCTGACAATACAACTGGTCTGACCATACAAGAAGTATCAGTTGCCAGTACTGCGCAACCGGGTCGTTACCGCTTTAAAGTGATGTTGACTCAGGTGGGTAATAACTCACGATACTTGAGAGGTTTTGTTGGTATCAACATTATGGGTGTACAGGACGGGGAGATTACCGCCTACCCATTGAAAGACCTTTCGGAGAATATAAATGATATCGATATCAAGTTTAGATATCGTTATTTTCAGGAATTCCAGGGAGAGCTAGTTCTTCCTGAGAACTTTACGCCTGATCAACTACAGGTTGTGGCTCAATCGGTGGGTACAAAGTCTGCTCGATTAGAACAATCTTATGGTTGGTCAGATTTGGAGAATGCTAAAAATGTGGGGCAGTGATAATAGCGTGAGTAAAAATATAACATTGATTACAGAAAAGGCGGAAATCTTAGGTGATATCCGTATCTCAGAAGCGTTGCATATTGAAGGTACTGTTCGAGGCAATATTTTAGCCGATCCAGACAGCAACGCAGAAGTCACCGTAGGTGCTAAAGGCATGCTTGAAGGTGAAATTCGTGCCCCACGCATTGTCATCAATGGCGAAGTTAAAGGCGATGTGTATTCATCAGAGCACCTTACATTGAACAAAAATGGCCTAGTTTCTGGTGACGTTCATTACGTCATGATGGAAATGGTTATGGGTTCAAAGGTAAATGGTAAGTTGCTTCACGTAGCCACCGAAGGCGGTAAAAAAGCCGCTAAAAAGCCTGCATTAGAAAATGTGGCGACGGTTGCACCTGTCGCACCAGCGAGTAAATCTTAATATCGCTGCATCATTATAATTGACTGTTTTGGTCGGGTATTGATAATTCAGTGTGAGTATATGAGGAATATAATATGACTGACGCCATTGTTGATGTTGCCGATCCAATAAACATTTCTGAGGCCGCCATCGAAAAAGTTCGAGCGCTGGTGGCAGAAGAAGGTAATGATGATTTAATGTTGCGCGTCTTTGTAACCGGAGGGGGCTGTGCTGGTTTTCAGTATGGCTTTACCTTTGACGACAGCATCGCCGAAGATGACTCCTTAATTACAAAGAACGATGTCAGATTTTTGATTGACTCATTAAGTGTGCAGTATTTGGGCGGTTCCACGGTTGATTACACGCAGGGTTTGGACGGCAGTCGATTTGTCATTCATAACCCTTCCGCGAGTACGACGTGTGGCTGTGGGTCGTCTTTTGCAATTTAAGCGTTTAGCCTCATTTGCGCTGTTAGCCAGTTTAACGGCGGCTGGCGTGAATGCAGAAACGCTGGTTCAAGGTGATGTTGAACTCGACTCGCCTCCTTATGTTGCGCAAATTCAGGCGCACACCGATGAAGAGCTGACACAAATCCTCACTCGGATTAGTAATCTTTATGACAGCGGTCAGTCCTACCCACAAAGCCAGCCGGTTGCTTTAGTACTACATGGCGACGAGGCTGCACTCTTTTTACGTCAAAATTATCAGATGAATAAAGATATCGTAGATTTGGCAGCGCGACTCGATGCCTTTAATGCGATTGATATACAGGTCTGTGAAACATGGATGCGTTATTCGTCAGTACCAAGAGCAGAACTGCCAGCTTTTGTTGATACCGTGCCTTATGGTCCAGATCAAGAAGCGAGTTTGCTTGAACAGGGTTACGAATACTTTTAATTCCTATCCCGCATTGCGTTGATGTCGTCGACATCAGTGGCATATCTAGACGGCTTTAAGCGCTTATCGTTGCATTGATTAATCCAAGCATTCTTTACGCTCAAAGCTTTTGCTGAGTATCTAGTTGGCTTCGTTGAGGTTGGTGAGGCCTGCTGCATAGGCTGAATCATAGACTTCAAGCTGGCCAGATAGGTTTTCTGCGTAAGCGTTAAAGTCTGCTAAATATTCAGAATTAAGCGGTTTCGCCGTTGGTAACTTAACCGTTTGAGGGTTTTTATGAACGCCATTAACACGGAATTCATAATGTAGGTGCGGTCCATTCGAGCGACCAGTGGTGCCAACATAGCCGATAATCTGACCCTGTTTTACACGCTTGCCGACACGAGCGTATTTAGAGAATTTACTCATGTGGGCGTAGAGAGTAGAAATGCTTTCGCCATGCTGCAATACAACAACGTTGCCGTAAGTTGCCGAGGTGTAGGCTTTAATAACCTTACCATCGCCAGAGGCTTTAATTGGCGTTCCTGTTGGTGCTGCGTAATCGGTACCTTTGTGCGCGACAATACGGTTAAGTACTGGGTGCATGCGGCTTGGGTTAAAACTAGAAGAGATTCGGAATACATCTAGCGGCGTTCGTAGGAATGCTTTGCGCATGCTTTTGCCGTCAGGTGAGTAATAGTCAGTATGGCCGCTAGCATCGGTGTAGCGAAGGGCGGTGTACTGTCTGCCGTTATTGATGAACTTTGCCGCCAAGATTTGGCCGTCGCTCAGCTTTTTACCATCAAGATAGTTTTCTTCGTACAGCAATGAAAATTGGTCGCCTTCGCGAATGTCTAATGCAAAGTCGATGTCCCAGCCAAATACATTAGCGACCTGCATGATCATATTGTCGGTCAAGCCTGCCTCGGCACCGGCTAAAAATAGTGAGCTGCTGATTGTCGCAGTGGCATATTTTGTTTGGATGTCGGGCACTCGCTCTGTGCGAGTAATGGTCGCTTTCTTATCGTTATCGATATCAATGCTATAGGAGACAGTGTTTGACTCGTTGAAGTTAATCTTTTTCAATATAGAGTCATTGTTGAAGGTGAAGATGAATTCTTGTCCTGGATAGATTTTTTCCAGCGGCTTTTTAATGGTCTCATCAGCGAGCAAACTATATAAAGTTGTGACGCCAGCGCCTGAGCGTTCGAATAGCGTTGAGATTGTATCGCCAGGTGATACAGTCTCTGAAATTTGTTGTAAGGTTGAATTGTTGTCGAACAACTCAATATTTGTGTCCGGCTCGATAGTCGGTCGTATTTCGACAATAACCGATCGACCTTGGCTAGGCCAAAGAGCAACCAACAGCACTAAGAAAGAGCAGGCTATGACGGCAATGAAGTGAGCGCGTGGCAAAGGGCAAAACTTAAAGAGTGACTCGATGTTCATGATGGCTTTACTGTTCTGTGACTGATGAAACTTAAAGTAGTTTATCAGCATTTTTTTAATAATGTGCAAACCAGTTCCGAATACGGGAAATAATTTCCACTTTTTTATTGTAAATATTTGTGAGGAGACTCCATGAATCTGGAGCAAGCATTGGCTGAGATTGGCCGAGGCACAGAAGAAATTCTGTTAGAAGACGAGTTAGCTAAAAAAATAGCCTCTGGTAAACAGTTGGTGGTCAAGGCAGGGTTCGATCCAACTGCGCCTGATTTGCATCTGGGTCATACCGTGCTGATGAATAAGATGCGCCAGTTTCAGGATATGGGTCATAAGGTTGTGTTTTTGATCGGTGACTTCACTGGCTTAATTGGCGATCCAACAGGTAAAAGTGCAACTCGGCCGCCGCTGACTGTCGACGAAATTGCAGCAAATGCACAAACCTATAAAGAGCAGGTGTTTAAAATACTCGACCCAGATAAAACTGAAATCCGTTTTAACTCGGAGTGGTTTGGGGAAAAGGGTGCTGACTTTATGATTAAGTTGGCGGGTAAGTTGAGTGTTGCTCGGATGCTGGAGCGTGACGATTTCAAAAAGCGCTTCAAGGCGAATCAGTCAATTTCCATCCATGAATTTTTATATCCATTAGTGCAGGGCTATGACTCGGTAGCGCTAGAGGCAGATATTGAACTGGGTGGTACCGATCAAAAATTCAACCTGCTGATGGGGCGAGAGCTGCAAAAAGGTGAAGGGCAAGAGCCGCAAACGGTTATCATGACGCCGTTACTTGAAGGCTTGGATGGCGAGAAAAAAATGTCCAAGTCGCTGGGTAATTATGTTGGTGTATCCGAAGCGCCTGGCACGATGTACCAAAAAATTGTATCGATCCCAGATTCTTTGATGTGGCGTTGGTATGAATTATTGTCGTTTAAGTCGCTTGACGATATTGCGCAATTAAAACAGTCGGTCGATCAGGGTGCTAACCCTCGTGATATCAAAATAGAGTTGGCGAAAGAAATTGTCGCTCGATTCCATGGCGAAGAGGCGGCGGCCAATGCTCATAAAGGTGCGGGAAATATTGTAGTTGAAGGCGAGGTTCCTGAAGGAACGCCTGAAGTTATTGTAGAGCTTGAAGGCCAAGAAGATTTGCCTATTGGTGCATTGATTAATAAGGCTGACTTGGCGACAAATTCTGCGCAAGCAAAAGACATGCTTAAGAATGGTCGAGTGAAGGTAGAGTGGCAGGTTGTCGAGCCTTCTCTTAAGCTGGGCCCAGGTAAGTACTTAATTCAGGCAGGAAAAAAGAAAATTGCTTGGGTGACTGTGCAGTAAGGTATTTTGCTTGAAGGGCGTTTATTGGAATTGCTGACTCAGTAATATAGATAAGCCTGTACGAACCTACATATCTATATACCTACTATAAGGCTATAAGAGGCCAGCTAATGCTGGCCTTTTTGTTTTTTGTTTAATGGCTTGTTTTGGCCTGCTGAGTGATGTCTTTCACTACTAGAGACTCTTATATTTGAGGCTTGCTATAAATAACTTGGTATTTCTTTAAATAGAGCTTGACGGGGTTTAATAAATCCTTAATATACGCGCTCCTTGCTGCTGAGGCAGTAAAGGAGTGGTTAGAAGTTTGGTTTTTCTTTGTGGTCGTAAGTTGTTGATTTCAAAGGAAAATAAAATAAATTTCTGATTGACAAAGTGGTTTCGATCATTAAGATACGCATCCACTTAAACGACAAGCCTATAGCGCCGCTGTCGAGATCTTTAAAACAAATAATTTAGAAGTAATTCGTGTGGGCGCTTGTGAGTCGATAAATTATCGAACACAAGCGACTGTCAAACATTTGTTTGGTTAACGTTATGTTCGAGCTCAGATTTTCCGGTTGGTCTTAAACAACTGGATAT
>NZ_VKAD01000002.1:300000-421688 GCF_008041945.1 Reinekea thalattae
AGAGTCCTGGCTGCAAACTTTTTCAGCTCATTATGGCACGGCAGTCATAACAATTTCATGAATAAAATAAGAGCACAAATCGATGCTTTACTGACGGAGCGCAGTTGCAGTGGTTGCACTGAATAAGTCAGCGACTTACATTGGTTGGGCGCAGAGTTGTTCTTAGGTGAATAGCTGTTCTGGGCGCAGAGTAGATGTGTATTTTGGAGGTTGATATGGACGAAACGAAAGTCATTAGTTTGCAAGCCAAAAAAGCCGAAGCCGCGGGTGTCCACCCTGAGTTAGCAGAGTTGATCAGTCAATTGAATGGACGCTTTGCTATTCAGATCGATTTAACCGATGAGCGGCTGGATCGCTTTAAGCAAATTTACCCAGCGCTTAATGAAGCAGCACAACAAGGGCATAAGTTCAGCGTTGAGTCGGATGATAGAGAAATAGTGGCTGCGTTTAATCGAGGCGTCGAGGTTGGTAAAGCGCAAATGATGACAGACGTTATTGTTTGCTTGTTAGAACAGGACGGTCTCATTCAGCGTAGCTAATGTTAATGACACCGGCCTGTGTTGTAAAAGCCGACCTGTTTTATAAAAGCCGAGTTTTTATAAAAATAGTAAGCAAAGATTATCGAATGGTTTTAATACCATAGCTTTCAAAAACAGCCTGAATGTCATCCATTTTTTCTTTCGGTGGCGGCTGTAGCCCTTCCAGTGGATATTCTAATCCAAGTGCTTTCCACTTATGAGTGCCTAGGTTGTGGTAGGGCAGCAGCTCTAAGTTCTCAACGTTGCTCATTGGCGCTAAGAACTGAGCCAAACCATGTACATCGTCTAAATCATCGGAATAACCGGGCACGACCACGTAGCGCACTCGAGCTTTTTTATCGATGTCCGCCAAGTGTTGTGCAAAACGAAGAGTTCGGTGATTTGAAACGCCGACCAGCTGGTGGTGTTTTTTATCATCGATGTGTTTGATGTCCACCATGATGAGATCACTTTGCTCAATCATTTTGTTGGTTTCTTCATTGTAAACGCCGACGTAACCATTGGTGTCTAAGCAGGTGTGAATACCGTGCTCTTTTAGCTTTTGGAACAGCAGGCCGACATAGGCAGCTTGTAGTACTGGCTCGCCACCAGTCACTGTTACACCGCCACCACTGGCGTCCATAAATTTCGCATAGGGTAATATCTGCTCTACCATATCGGTTACAGTGTACAGTTCACCACCGTCTAAATCCCAAGTGTCGCGGTTATGACAATACTTACAGCGGAATAAACAGCCTTGTAAAAACACAACAAAACGAGTGCCTGGACCATCGACGGTGCCGAAGCTTTCTATTGAGTGTACCCGACCGATAAGTTCGTCGGCGTGATACTTAGGAATGTTTAAGACTGGGATGTTATTGCTCATGGTTTTTCCTAGCGTTTGTACGCCATTAATGTAACAAAATTACAGGCCTCTGTATTGCGTAAAATCAGCACAATCGATGCTGGCGTTACTGTTAAATTAAAATGTAAAAACTCTTACAACGCCGACTAAAAAGGCCATGCAATAAAAAAGGGCACCGAAGTGCCCTCTGTGTTTTATCGCTTACCGCGGCTTAGATTTGGCCGTGGAAGGTACGGTTAATAACATCCATTTGCTGCTCTCGAGTCAGCTTGACGAAGTTCACCGCATAGCCGGAAACACGAATGGTCAACTGTGGGTAGTTTTCAGGGTGTTCCATCGCATCTTTTAACATGTCTCGGTTTAACACGTTAACGTTGATGTGGTGGCCTGCTGAACCAAAGTAACCATCAAGCATACCGGTTAGGTTGCTGGCTTTACCTTCTTCTTTACCTAGTGATTCAGGTACCAAAGACATGGTGTAAGAAATACCGTCTTCTGCATCGTCGTACGGAAGTTTAGCAACCGATAACAATGAAGCCAAAGCGCCTTTTTCATCACGACCGTGCATTGGGTTAGCACCAGGTGCAAACGGTTCGCCTGCTTTACGGCCGTCTGGAGTGTTACCTGTTTTCTTGCCGTAAACCACGTTAGAAGTAATGGTCAAGATAGATTGTGTTGGCGTTGAATTACGGTAAGTCGGAGTTTGACGAACCAGATCCATAAAGCGAGTTACAATCTGTTGAGCCATGCTGTCAACGCGGTCATCGTTGTTACCAAATTTTGGATAGTCACCTGAAATTTCGAAGTCAGTGACATAACCATCTTCGTTACGAATGGCTTTTACTTTGCCGTATTTAATGGCAGAGAAAGAGTCAGCAACAACAGAAAGGCCTGCAATACCACATGCCATTGTGCGGTAAACATCACGATCGTGCAGTGCCATTTGAGCCGCTTCGTAAGAGTATTTATCGTGCATATAGTGAATAACGTTCAGTGTATTGACGTAAACACCAGCAACCCATTGCATGTATTCGTCGAAACGGTTCCAAACTTTATCAAAGTCTAGGTACTCATCGGCTAATACGTCTTTCTTAGGACCAACTTGCAAACCAATTTTCTCATCCATACCGCCGTTGATTCCGTACAGCATGGTTTTAGCTAGGTTACAGCGAGCGCCGAAGAACTGCATTTGCTTACCAATACGCATGGCAGAAACACAGCAAGCAATGCCATAGTCATCACCAAATTTACCAATCATGAGGTCATCGTTTTCATATTGGATAGAGCTGGTGTCAATAGAGACTTTAGAGCAAAAATCTTTAAAGCCTTTAGGCATTTTTTCTGACCAAAGAACGGTAAGGTTAGGCTCAGGTGCCGCATCCAAAGTATAAAGCGTGTTTAGCATACGGAAGCTGCTTTTTGTTACTAGCGTACGGCCATCTTCGCTCATACCACCGATAGACTCAGTTACCCACGTTGGGTCGCCAGAGAATAGTTGGTCGTAATCTGGAGTACGTAAGAAACGAACCATACGAAGTTTAATCACTAGGTCGTCGATCATTTCTTGTGCATCGACTTCGTTAATTTTACCTGCTGCAATATCACGCTCAATGTAGATATCTAAGAAGGTAGAAACACGACCAAAGCTCATTGCAGCGCCGTTTTGGCTTTTTACTGCAGCAAGGTAGGCAAAGTAAGTCCACTGAATTGCTTCTTTTGCATCGACAGCAGGCTTAGAAATATCGAAACCGTAGCTGGCAGCCATTTCTGTCATTTCAACAAGCGCTTTAATTTGCTCTGAAATTTCTTCGCGTAAACGAATAATTTCTTCGCTGCTTAATTCGCTATTCAAAGAGGCTTTTTGTGCTTTTTTATCAGCAATAAGGACGTCTGTACCGTAAAGAGCAGCACGACGATAATCACCAATGATTCGGCCACGACCGTAAGCATCCGGCAAGCCTGTAACAATACCTGCTTTACGGCACTTCAACATATCAGGAGTGTAAGCATCGAATACACCTGCGTTGTGTGTTTTACGGTATTTGGTGAAAATTTCTTTAACCTGTGGGTTGAGTTCGCGATCGTATGCTTCGCAAGAAGCTTCAACCATACGGATACCGCCGTTAGGAATCATGCCGCGTTTTAGAGGTGCATCAGTTTGTAAGCCAACGATAACTTCTTTGTCTTTGTTGATGTAACCAGCTGCATGAGAAGTGATAGTGCTTGGAACTTCGGTGTCAAAGTCGACAGGTGCTTGAGTTTTTTGCTCAATGCTGACTAGCTTCATGACATCGGCCCAAAGCTCTTTGGTACGCTCTGTCGCACCAGCTAAGAAGTCGTCACCGCCTTCATAAGGAGTGTAGTTAGTTTGGATAAAGTCGCGTACGTCGACAGACTCTTTCCAAACGCCATCTTTAAAACCAGCCCAAGCTTGATTTGTATCGGTCATAGGGTGTTCTCCGCTAAGTTACTAAAAATTAAAAAGTTAAAATTCTGAAACAGTTAACGTATTAACCTGTTTAAAAAATTAATAGTGTGAGCGGTTGAAGGCATAAAAAGAGTCGGGGGTTGCGATGATTTATCGAGACTGGAGATTCCAGATAAACCAAATTAGGCCAACACAACCCAGTATCGCATTCCCCGAAAACCGGAGGTTAAGAATTAACCCTTACCGGAGAGAGTGATACCAGACTACCTTAATTTGCATTTGGCTGGTTGATTTGTATCAACGATACAAACGAACTAACAGGTCTTAGATACCGCTTAAAATCTTGTTAGTTGCATAGCCAAGTGAGTTCAACACGCTCTGCAAATTCATTGAGGTTATTATCAACTAGGCCTTATTACTAAAGTTGACATGTATCAATTTTAGCGCCGCTAAGGCTGTTTTCTCGATCGAATTTCGGCGTTTTTTTTAACAGAAAATAGCGCTGTGGCGAACTTAAAAAGGCAGCGAATTTTCGCTTGCATTCGGTGCGGTTTGACCTTCGTTTTAAGCAAAAAAGGAGCTGTTAAAGCTCCTATGAAATTGCCGGCTATACACGAGGGTATGCTTTAGCTTTCTCGGTTGTTATATAGGCTTAGGCTAAAGTTTTTGTCAGGTCGTAAATGTCCTGCTTAAACGGCCTCGGCATGTTTTCAATGGCGTCGATAATGTCGTGGTGCACCAATGTATTACTCTGAATACCAACGCAGCGGCCGCCTTCGCCTTTGATCAGGAGCTCTACAGCATAGGCCCCCATTTGGCTGGCCATAATGCGATCAAACGCGACTGGCGCGCCACCTCGCTGGGTATGGCCTAAAATGGTTGCTCGAGTCGAAAGCCCTGTCGCCGCTTCAATCTCGTTAGCGAGCTTATTAACATCGGTGGTGTGTTCGGTAATGGCGATAATGGCATGCTTTTTACCAGATTTTACATCTTTGCAAATAGAGTCAACCAGCTCGGCCTGATTGAATTCTTTTTCAGGGATAACGGTGAATTCTGCACCGCCACCAATGGCAGCCATCATGGTTAGGTCACCACAGTGACGCCCCATGATTTCAACAATAGAAATGCGGTTGTGAGAAGAGCAGGTATCTCTAAGTCGATCGATGGCATCCAGCACAGTGTTTAATGCAGTATGAAAACCAATAGTGTAGTCGGTACCAGCGATGTCGTTATCAATTGTGCCGGGCAAGCCAATGCAGGGATAGCCCATTTCGGTGAGCTTTTTTGCGCCCATGTAAGAGCCGTCACCGCCGATCACAACCAGTGCCTGAATATCATGCTGCTTTAAATTTTCGATCGCTTTTTCGCGGGTTTCAACTTCTTTAAATTCTGGGAATCGAGCTGAGCCTAAAAAGGTGCCGCCACGGTTAATCATGTCGGAGACGTCATGGCGTTTGAGCTGCTCAATTTTATTTTGATACAGGCCTCGATAGCCGTCGTATACGCCATACACTTCAATGTTTTTTGAAAGCGCGGTACGCACAACCGCGCGCACAGCTGCGTTCATTCCGGGGGCATCACCACCGCTGGTTAGTACGCCTATTCGTTGAATCATAGTTAAACTGCCTCATGTTAAAATTATTAGTCGTAGTTTAGCTGCGAACTGGCAAGCGCGAGGCTCTAAAAAAGGAGTCGGCCTGCTGAGTTGTTATTGTCGTTATAGATACTGTCGTTATGGTTTCTGTTGTTATAAAAGTTGCTTTCATTTATCGCTTTGATTCTAGTGGCTTGTTCATGCGATTGGTAGTCGATGCTTAGGGTTTACATCATCCTGTGTCTGCCAGCGCCGATTTGGCGCTGACGAGCAGCTATTGATAGCGGTTTAGCATGTCAGAACGATGACTATAGCTTGTTTTAATGTGTCTCGCTTAAACCTGCCATGCTTAAAGAATCGCCCGTTTAAAGGCGAACCTCAATGGCGTTTTTCGCCATGTCTTGCTTGGCTTGTTCAATTGTAAATTCACCAAAGTGAAAAATACTGGCAGCTAAGACAGCATCAGCATGCCCCTGCAATACGCCTTCGCTGAGATGCTGCAAATTACCAACACCACCACTGGCGATGACCGGGACGCTAACCGCGTCGGCAACGGCACGGGTTAATGCGATATCGAAGCCTGTTTTGACGCCGTCGCAATCCATGCTGGTGAGTAAGATCTCACCGGCGCCAAATTGTTCCATCTTAACCGCCCAATCAACGGCATTGATGCCGGTTGGTTTACGGCCGCCGTGGGTAAATATCTCCCAGTGGTCATCAACCTTTTTGGCGTCAATGGCCACGACAATGCATTGCGCGCCAAAACGCTGCGAGGCTTGGCGAACAAACTCAGGGTTACTGATGGCAGCTGAGTTGATCGATACTTTATCGGCACCGGCATTAAGCATAGTGCGAATATCATCGATCGTTCGGATGCCGCCGCCTACAGTTAGCGGAATAAATACTTGGCCTGCAATGGCTTGCACCGTTTCGATCATGGTGCCGCGACCTTCGTGTGTGGCGGTAATGTCAAGCATGGTGATTTCGTCAGCGCCCTGTTCGTTATAGCGTTTCGCAACCTCGACAGGGTCGCCAGCATCGCGGATGTTGACGAAGTTAACGCCTTTAACGACGCGACCTTGGTCGACATCTAAGCAGGGGATTATTCGTTTTGCCAAGGGCATAAGGTGACTCCTGTTGCCAATAAGCTGTTTGTTAGTTACAGCTGACCGTTCCACTGGGTGAAGTTTTTTAGCAGCTGTAAGCCTGCTTGGTGGCTTTTTTCTGGGTGAAACTGCGTGGCATAGATGTTATCGCGATAGATCATCGCTGCGAACTCGTTACCATAATGGCTACTGCCAGCCGTGTAATCGGCTTTAGCTTGAGCATAAAAGCTGTGTACAAAGTAAAAACGGCTGCCGCTTTCAATGTTATGCCACAGCGGGTGATCAACGCGCTGGTGTACATGGTTCCAACCCATGTGCGGTACTTTTAACGGCAAGCCTTGTTCGTCAACCAGCCCTTTGGTGAATTGCTGAACGTCACCATCAAAGTGGTTTAAACAGTCAGTACCGTCATTTTCATCACTGCTTTTTAGCAGTGCTTGCATGCCAACGCAGATGCCGAGTAAAGGTTTACCTGACTCGATAGTGGATTGCACCACGGTATCGACCTGTTGCTGGCGGATTTCTGCCATACAGTCTCGAATGGCACCGACACCAGGTAGGATAACGTGATCGGCATTGCCGATAATGTCTTTGTCTGAGGTGACGACAACAGAAAAGTTTGGCGCGACGTGTTCAATCGCTTTGGCGACCGAATGCAGGTTGCCCATGCCGTAATCGATAATAGCGAGTTGCTGAGTGCTCAAGGTAGGCTCCAATGTGTCAATTGGGTGTTTTGTCTGAGATCGCCTGATAAGACAACCGACCTAGAGGAAAGCACCCAAGAGGAAAACATTCTATAGAAGGCACCGCAGCAGTAGCGGTGCCGACTTAGTTAGTGCTTGTTAATTCGTATTAGCTTGCTTTAGTTATTAAGTTAATGCTGATCGATTTGCTGGTTAAATGAAGTGGCCTTACACGGCCACGGGTGAGCAAAATAACGACAGCACAAAAATAACTATAGCGACCCTTTAGTTGAAGGGATTACGTCAAGCTGACGTTCATCGGCTTCCAACGCCATACGCACAGCACGACCAAAGGCTTTGAAGATCGTTTCTGCCTGATGGTGGGCATTGCTGCCCTTTAGGTTATCGATGTGCAGAGTGACAAGCGCGTGATTGGCAAACCCTTGGAAAAACTCTGAAAACAGCTCAGTGTCGAAGGTGCCGATCTTGTCGCGGGTAAAGTTGCAATCGAAGTGCAGACCTGGACGGCCAGAAAAATCGATAACCACGCGCGATAAGGCTTCATCTAAAGGTACATAGCTATGGCCATAGCGCTGAATACCTTTTTTATCGCCAACCGCTTCTTTAAAGGCTTGGCCTAAGGTGATGCCTAAGTCTTCAGCGCTGTGGTGATCATCAATGTAGTTGTCGCCCTGACAGTTAATATGCAAATCGATCAAACCATGACGAGCAATCTGATCCAACATGTGTTCAAGGAACGGCATCGATGTATCAAGCTCAGTTTTACCCGTTCCATCTAGATTGACGGTGACGGTGATTTGAGTTTCATTGGTTTTTCTTTCGATAGTCGCCTGGCGGCTCATATTACTCTCACTTTCGGACGGTAGAATGTTAACACTCTGATCTATCGGCTTAGATAGACTTAGCTTAAGCTGATTGTTAAATTGGCTGAAGCTTATTATATAAGTATGCTACCGAGCAAAACCAGCCTCGAAGTAGCATGTTGAAGTAATTTATTGCTGTTCAGGTCTCGGTTAATGGCTTAGCCGTTTGTTGTCCGCTATTCGTGAGCGGCCAGCTACAATCGATTCAGCCAATAGGATCAGCGCAGCAAAGCACTCAAGCCTTATTAACTCAGGCCAATCGCGTGCAGGGCATAACAATAACAAGCCCATGCTGCAAAGACGAGCAGCTCAGAAAAAATAGCCTACAACGATAACTAACTATTGATGCCATGGGAGTATCTAACCATGATGGCCTTTGAATTAAACGGCGGTGTTGAACTAGAAATTCAAACCCGTTTACGGCTGTATGACTTTTCTACCTCTGAACAGGTGTTTTTTGAATGGCAAGCCGGTCTGCTAGGTACCTTATCAAATAAACGTGTATTGGAACTTGGCTGTGGTGATGGCGATCTGTGGCGCTATTTGCTGCCTCGATGGAGTCGCTGTGACATTTTGTTAACTGACATCGACAGTCGCATTCTTGATGTGGCTCAGCGTAATGTCTCCAGCGTGGCGCAAAGTGATCACCATATTCGTTACCAGTCTTTAGACTTCAACCGGCTGTCGGAATGCTCAGAATCCGGCTTTGATGTTATTATCGCCAACCATAACCTTTTTTATGCTGACAACCTGTATCGTTTGCTGGCTGAAATAGCCGTTTCACTCAATGACGGTGGCGTGCTGATCTGTTCGACAATGGGAGCGAAGCACCTGCATGAATTACAATCCTTGCTGGCTCGGTATCAACCGAAAATGCATTGGCCGACTGGTCATTTAGCCAGCCGATTTGGCTTGGATAATGGTTATCAGGCTCTGGCCAGCCTGTTTGGTCGAGTTGATCAGTTCGAATACGATAATTACCTCAACCTACCTAGTGCTGAGCCGATTCGAGTCTATTTACAAAAACGCTTGCACGGTGCTGATGCTGATTGGTTAGCTGAGCACTGGCCGGAGCTTGAAAGCGTTATTCGTCAGCAGATAGAGCAAAAAGGCAGTTATCGCTTAACGCCGAATGCCGGCTTTTTTATCGCGCGCAAAACGAGCCGACCTTAAGGCTCGCTTCACATTTAACGACAGCGACCGGTGCAATGGAAATGCTAAGTGCCCAAGTCTTGGTCCTATAGCCTGTAAACCCAGAGGAAACTTATGGTGCGCTGAATTCTTCTATTGCGTTATAATGGGGCGTTTTTGGGTCTTTGGTGCGCTGAAATAGTGCTGTTTAGTTGTAAAAAAGTCGAGCCTTTGATTTTTCTGCACCAAAATTACAATAGTGTTGCAATCGGTTGCTGGTTAACGGTTGCAGAAAGGTAACTCCCTCACATTAATGCATCTCTCTGGTAAAGAAACCCCTAAAGCCTGCTTCGAAAATGCAGTGTGGCCTGCTTTTTGCGTTTGCTTATGAGATTAATAGCAAGGTTCTATCAGTGGTAGATTTAGATTCTGAATTTCATCGCATTATCGAGCACCAATATACGGCAGTGGCTGTACTTGATAGTGCCTATCGAGTTGAGCACTTAAATTCGTCAGCCGAGTTATTACTGGTTCGCTCGGAGAAACAGTTGCTGGGGCAGACATTTGACAGCCTGTTTGTTGATCCGGTTGAGATCCAAACGGTATTTTCTTCAATGGTCAAAGAGGGTGCGTCCGTTTCGGTACGCTCAGCTAATTGGCAGCTCGCACACCTAACTGAAGACGTTACATTGGACTTTATTTTAAGTCCTTTTATGGATGGCGATGAACTGCGCATCATTTTGGAGATGCTGCCCGCTGAACGTGCAGTGCGCATTAATCGTGATGAAGGTCGAGTTGATCAAACCGAAACCAGCCGTCACATGGTGCGAGGTTTGGCGCACGAAATTAAAAATCCATTAGGTGGCATTCGCGGTGCTGCTCAGCTGTTAGCGGCAGAATTGCCGAATGAAGATTTGCAAGAATACACCAAGGTGATTATCGAAGAGGCGGATCGTTTGAGAACCTTGGTTGACCGATTACTCGGCAGTCACCAATTACCTGATTTTTCACGTTTGAACATTCACCAGGTTGTCGAGCGGGTATTTTCATTACTTAAAGCAGAGTCTGGTGACCGAATTGAGTTGGTGCGTGATTACGACCCATCGATTCCAGAATTTATTGGTGATGAAGCCCAACTTATCCAAGTGTTTTTAAATATCGCTCGCAATGCATTACAGGCGCTTACTGAAAACGACCGGCCAAATCCGCGTATTACCTTTAAAACGCGAACCGTGCGCCAGTTTACTATTCGTCAGCAACGTCACCGTATTGTGGTTCGTGTCGATGTGATTGATAACGGTCCGGGCATTAAACGCGACCTATTAGAAAAAATATTTTATCCGATGATATCCGGGCGTGCTTCTGGCACCGGATTAGGGCTTTCCGTTGTTCAGCAGTTGACGGAATTACATAACGGTACCGTTGAATGCGAAAGTGCACCAGGACGCACTCGCTTCAGCGTTTATTTTCCATTGGAGGTAGCAAATGGCTAAGGTAAGTAATATCTGGGTGGTCGATGATGATCGATCTATACGCTGGGTATTAGAGCGTGCACTCACTAAGCATAATTACGACTGCACGGTTTTTGAAAATGGCGAAAGCTTGCTACGAAAGCTGCAGCATCAGGTTCCGGATATCATCATGAGCGATGTCCGCATGGATGGCATGGATGGCCTTCAGTTGCTGGAGCGAGTACAGGGCGAATACCCTGATATTCCAGTTATTATTATGACTGCCCATTCCGACTTAGACAGCGCAGTGGCTTCTTTCCAAGGCGGTGCATTTGAGTACTTGCCGAAGCCGTTTGATGTCGACGAAGCGCTTTCGTTGGTCGAACGAGCCATTGAGCACAGTGCGAAACATAAGCCGGTTGAAGATGAAATGCCAAAAAACCCAACCGCGACCGAGATCATCGGTGAAGCACCAGCTATGCAGGAAGTGTTTCGAGCTATTGGTCGGCTTTCCCAAAGTAATATTACGGTATTGATTAATGGCGAATCTGGTACTGGTAAAGAGCTGGTTGCGCAGGCATTGCATCGCCACAGCCCACGTAAAGAAGACCCATTTATTGCCTTAAATATGGCCGCTATTCCACGTGATTTAATGGAGTCTGAGCTTTTTGGTCACGAAAAGGGCGCCTTTACTGGCGCGCAAAATCAGCGTCGAGGTCGTTTTGAACAGGCCGATGGCGGTACCTTATTTTTAGATGAAATTGGTGACATGCCAGCAGAAACGCAAACGCGCTTGCTGCGGGTATTGGCCGACAGCGAGTTTTATCGTGTCGGTGGTCATACACCGATTAAAGTGGATGTTCGCATCATCGCTGCAACGCACCAAAATTTAGAGCAGCTGGTGGAAGAAGGGCGTTTCCGTGAAGATTTATTTCACCGCCTTAATGTGATCCGCATTCATATTCCAAAACTGGCTAACCGCCGAGAAGATATTCCTAAGTTGCTGGAATTTTTCTTGCGCAAGGCCGCAGAAGAATTGGATGTAGAACCAAAGACTTTAAGACCAGATACCGAAGCCTACCTGTCTCGTTTACCTTGGCCAGGCAACGTGCGCCAGCTTGAAAACATCTGCCGCTGGATCACCGTGATGGCTTCTGGCCGTGAAGTACTGATCAGTGACTTGCCACCTGAATTGGTCGAAGAAAGCGTACAAAGCACCGGTCATGAAAATTGGGAGCAATCGCTACGTAACTGGACCGATCGTGAATTATCACGCGGTGAATCACGCATTCTCGATTTAGCTGTACCGGCGTTTGAGCGAGTGATGATCGAAACCGCACTGAAACACACCGCTGGCCGTCGCCGTGACGCTGCTGAGTTACTGGGTTGGGGTCGTAATACCCTAACTCGTAAAATTAAAGAGCTGGGGCTTGATGACGGTATGGAAGATATCGACTAAGTTGACTCAGTAGCTTCAAGCTCAGCTAACGATCAAGGCCGTCTGTTTAGATGGCCTTTTTTGTGGCGCACGTTCTTATCTCAATAATCAGCGCCAGCCGATATTGTGCAAGAATGAATTGTAAGCAATTCACTGGTGAAACCGCTTAGCAAACCATACAATGGGCTTTTTTCAGCCAGAATTTATATTCGTTCTAAAATTGCTATTGGTTTTAAAATAGCTATTTGGTCTTTAGGGAGCCCTCATGTCAGATATTAAAAAGGTCGTACTCGCGTATTCAGGCGGCCTAGATACTTCGGTTATCGCCAAATGGATCTCAGAAACTTACAACTGTGAAGTTGTTACCTTTACCGCCGATTTAGGCCAGGGTGAAGAGGTTGAGCCGGCACGTGCCAAAGCAGAAGCGCTGGGCATTAAAGAGATTTATATCGAAGACTTACGTGAAGAGTTTGTCCGCGACTTTGTTTACCCAATGTTCCGCGCCAACACTATTTACGAAGGTGAGTATCTGTTAGGAACCTCTATTGCTCGTCCGTTAATTGCCAAGCGTTTGGTTGAAATTGCCAATGAAACCGGCGCCGATGCTATTGCTCACGGAGCAACCGGTAAGGGTAACGACCAAGTGCGTTTTGAACTCGGTGCTTATGCACTTAAGCCCGGCGTTAAAGTTGTCGCGCCTTGGCGTGAATGGGATCTAAACTCTCGCGAATCTTTAATGGAATACTGCGAAGAGCACAAAATCCCGGTTGATTTCTCCAGCTCTAAGAAAAAATCGCCATACTCTATGGATGCCAACCTACTGCACATTTCTTACGAGAGCGGTATTTTAGAAGATCCTTGGGTCGAAGCCGAAGAAGACATGTGGCGTTGGTCGGTAAGCCCAGAAGCGGCACCAGACGAGCCAACCTATATTGAATTGGAATACGTTAAAGGCGACATCGTCGCGATCGACGGCAAACCAATGACACCTGCAACCGTATTGACTTACCTAAATAAAGTTGGCGGCGAAAACGGCATTGGCCGTATCGATATTGTTGAAAACCGTTACGTCGGCATGAAAGCTCGTGGTTGTTACGAAACACCGGGCGGCACCATCATGTTACGTGCTCACCGCGCTATTGAATCGATCACGTTAGACCGCGAAGTTGCTCACCTAAAAGACAGCCTAATGCCAAAATACGCCGAGTTGATTTATAACGGCTACTGGTGGAGCCCTGAGCGTAAGATGATGCAAAAAATGATCGACGACTCGCAAGAATTTGTATCCGGTAAAGTGCGCTTAAAACTTTATAAAGGCAACGTCATTGTGGTGGGTCGCCAATCGGATGAAAGCCTATTCGATGAAAAAATCGCTACCATGGAAGAAGATGCTGGCGCTTACGATCAAAAAGATGCCGAAGGCTTTATTAAACTTAATGCCTTGCGTTTAAAAATCGCTGCCTCTAAAGGTCGCAGCTCACTCTAACGTATCGATCTGTTCTGTTAGTTATTAAATAGCTAAAAGCCTCGTGTCATACTCAAATGCACGGGGCTTTTTTATGCCTGAGATTTAAGCGGAAGGTTTTTTACGACCACCTAATAAATTAATCAGCGCGCCAGCCATAATGAGAGAGCCGCCGATCCACGTGGTTAAAATTGGAATTTCTTTAAACAGCAGCCAGCCGAGTGCCACTGAAAATACAACCTGAATATAGGAGTAAGCAGAGGCGACTCCAGCATCGAGCGTTTGCATGGCTTTGGTTAAACCAATTTGGCCAATCTGCGTCATCACGCCAATCAACAGGAGTTGGATTAAAACTTGAAAATTAGGCAGCACAAAATCGCCACTGATCACCAGCAGCATAACTGAAACTGGTAAGGCAATAATGGGGAAGTAAAAAATAATGACTGAGCTATCTTCACTGTTACTTATTTTACGCACAATGACATAAGCAATTGAGCTTCCCGACGCGCCAAGCAAAGCAATAAATACACTCTTTAATGGCAAGTAGCTGTGATCTTGCGACAGTAGATCTGGTGCCACCATAAAACTTAAGCCAATAATGCACAGCGCAATGCAAATAGCGGTGGCTGAACGAATGTGTTCGCCTAAAAACAGCAATGCTAACAATGAAGTGAAAATAGGGTGGGTGTATTGCAAGATGGTTGCTTCGGCTAAAGGAAGCGTCGAAAGAGCATAGTAAACGCACATTAACGAGACAGTACCAATCAGGCCGCGAGCGACGAGCCACTTTTTATTGTTACCCCAAATACTAATGCCTTTGCGTTTTACATCAACATAGCTGATCACTACCGAAACCAAACAACGCGCCGCGATGATTTCCATAACCGGAATGCCGTGCACGCTGACCAACTTCACTAGGCTGCTCATCAACGAAAAGCCAACGGCAGAAAACAAAACGTAGCGAACGCCAAGGGGAATGCTGTTAAACAGGGAGCGAATCATAAAGTCTTGCTCTTGTTAGGCGCTTTATCGGCGCTAGTTTTTGAGATAAAAAAGATTTACCTAAGGTTGGCTTAATGCAGCTTTTCTTCAACGCTTTCAGTGATGTCTTGCTCAGAGACATGCAGAACATCCATATCGACTAGCTGCTCATAAATGGCTTCAATCTCGGCGAGTAGGCGCGGCAACCATTCTTTAAACTGCACTTCAGTCAGGTGATTCGCAGGCAGTGCATGGGTTAGCAATAAACGTGGTACGTCAAAATCGGTCATATTGAGCATGACTTTGACCAGACTGTAGTCAAAGTTCATAAAATGGATAGCGCCTTGCAAAGGCAAGACAGCAGAAGCTCGAATGCCGACTTCTAACATAAAGGCACAACGGTCTAACTCAGCAAAACAACGAGCCTCCATAACACCAGATTTAGCCTCCCAAATGGCTAAGTGCAGGCCATCGCAATCGTCACAAATGTAGCAATCGTAGTTTAAGTCTTCGATCCAAGTTTGGATGTTATCGCGGGTTGGCGCTGGCATTAGATACCTCTGTCTAGCGTTATAGGGCATTGCGGCACGGCAATAGCCGTTACAAGGCGGCGCATTGTAGAACGTCGCTATCGATATTGCATCTTCTGTTTTGATGCTCGAAATGCAACAGCATTTAAGGGTATGCTTAACCACCCGCATGACACTTTAAATGGAGCCTTCATGTTTCAAGCTATCCCTGCCAAAAAAGGCGATTCGATACTCGCATTAATGACCGAATACAAAAACGACCCACGTACCGAAAAAATGGACTTGGGTATTGGTGTTTACCGTGACGATACTGGTAATACGCCGATTATGCAGGCGGTACTTGAAGCGCAAACCCTATTACACAATAGCGAGCCGACTAAAGCGTACCAAGGCTTAATTGGCGACGCCGAATTTAATGAAGTGATTGCCAAGCTTTTATTGCAAGGCACCGATGCCCTAAACCGCTGCGCCGCATTACACACGCCCGGCGCCAGTGGCGCATTGCGTAACCTAGGCGATTTAATTTACGCCACCAAACCCGACGCTACCGTTTGGATCAGTAACCCAAGCTACGTTAACCACCGCCCCATTATGGAAAAGGCCGGTCTTAAGGTTGCCGAATACCCTTACTTAAACCCAGAAACAAAATTAGTCGACGAGCAAGCCATGCTGGCAAAATTGGCGGAGCTGGGTGAAAACGATGTGGTATTGCTGCACGGCTGCTGCCATAACCCAAGTGGTGCCGACATCAGTATAGATACTTGGCAGAGCATTGCCGAACTTGCCAATAAAACCGGCTTTTTACCCTTTGTCGATATTGCCTATCACGGTTTGGGCGATGGCTTGGTAGAAGATTTAAAAGGCCTACACACTATTGTTAATCAGGTAGAAGAAGTTCTAATTTCCACCTCTTGCTCAAAAAACTTTGGCCTCTACCGCGAACGTACTGGCGCAGCCATTGTTGTGACCAACACGCAACAGCAAGCCATTAACTCACGCGCACTCATGTGCGAGCTGGCGCGCGGTTCTTATTCTATGCCGCCGTCGCACGGCGCAGGCGTAGTAAAAACCATTTTAAACGATGAGGCGTTAACGGCCACTTGGAAACAAGAGCTCACACAAATGACCCAGCGCGTTCAAGGCTTACGTAATGCGCTTGTCGCCGAGTTCCAAGCTAAAACACAATCCAACCGCTACGACTACTTTGCTCAGCATAAAGGCATGTTCAGCCTAACCGGCTTTTCTGATGCCATGCTCGAAAAG
The DNA here is from genome assembly GCF_008041945.1 of Reinekea thalattae. Classification (NCBI taxonomy): domain Bacteria; kingdom Pseudomonadati; phylum Pseudomonadota; class Gammaproteobacteria; order Oceanospirillales; family Saccharospirillaceae; genus Reinekea; species Reinekea thalattae. Next base: position 316,338 of record NZ_VKAD01000002.1, read on the forward strand.
CTCAAACAGGATTACGGTATTTATATCGTACAGGGTGGCCGTATTAATGTTGCCGGTTTAAAGCAAGCAGAGATCCCACAATTAATCAGCGCCATTTTGGCGTGTGAGGGCCTGTGAGCCGGCTTTATTTTTGAGCTAGTTAAAACATTCTGTAAAATAGCTAGAACTAGCGCCTTGGGCGCTGGTTCTTATCTTATTTTTTAAATTAATTTATCGAGGATATTTTATATTTAAAATCAATGATGGAGCGAAATAAATTTTGCCAATCTTCCATAATATAAGTTTGGTCACCTTCAGCTTTAATCACCGCATTAATTTGTTGATTCCTTAGGGTTTTAAAATCAGGCTTTAGTTCTTTAATATAAATATCTAAGATCATATTAATTCTTGACCTTCTCATTGGTTCGGAATTATAACTATCTAACTCCAAAAGAGATTCTTGTAGGGATTGGAGTTCGCCATCTCTATGTTTTTCATAAATTCTCTTGATGTTATATAGATCTCTCTCCCATTCACAAACCTCAATATATAAATCTTCTATTTTATTCTTTCGAAGCCTCAGCTTTTCTTTTTTTATATTTAACTTATGACTTTGTATTTGAAGGAGAAATCCAGATATCGTGGTAATAATTGCACCAAGAATGGTAAATCCTCCCGCGATTAAATAGGGTATGTAATCAAAATTTTCTGGCATGGCTATATGGAAATCCTATTAATTATGTCTTGGATAGTAATAACCCCTAAGCCCAGTAAAAAAACAGTAATATAAGACGCAATGAATATACAAGCCCATTTCAAACTTAGGTTTTCCATAATCCACTTTAAAGTTATTTTTTCTTTAATAATTAATGGCTTAAGTATTTTTTCTTGTCTTTCAATAAAAGGTTTTTCTTCTATAAAACCAATGGAATTTTTAAGCGACATGCTTATTTTCTTTGTATTTATATTGAATTGTCGCTCGCCGGACCTTAATGATAATAAGCTAGAATTTGCATTATGTAATGTTTTAATATCTGACTGTTGAGGTATTTCGTCAGATAGATAATTTAAGACATTTCCAGATTCAATATGCTTGTCTTCGTAGCCTACATTAGACTCAAGTATTTCAATTGATGTCCTAATCTTAGTTATAAGTTCTTGTTCTAAGCTCACTCTGTCACCTCTCAAACCACCGCTGATATATAAGTATAAGTTAAATTGTTATCTGTATAAGTCTTTAGTGTGGTTGTATCATTGAAGATATTGAATTTAGTGCGCTCCAATCCTTTGAGCGTAATTATCATCGAGTACACTAGCGCAGAGTTCATGGCCGCACAGGCCACTTAGAAATATTACAGATTCAGTATGCGGGGTTTGCTTAAAGGTTTAATCTTCGCGCAAGGCATCGACAGAAACATTTAATGCATTAGCCCATCTGTGCAGCGTTGCTTCGTGTGGTGTGTTTCCCACGGCTTCTAATTGCGCTACCGCCGCTTGGGTAGTGTTTAGTCGCTGGCCCATTTCCGCTTGGGTTAGTTTTTTAAATCGTCGCCATGCGCTTAATAACGATACGTTTTTGTTGACCATTATTTCCACCACTTCGTGTGGGATCAGTGCTTCATCGCTGGCATGGGCAGATAGCTTCAGCCATTCGCTGTAGGGTACAACGGCAAACGCTGGTTGTCCGGCGTTGTCGTTAATGATTTGTACATTAGTAGGTTCGTTCATCACGCTTTTTAACCTCTTCAATTTTAATCACACTTAGTTGCTCTTCATGTTCAAAAAATACTCGGTAGTTGCCAACCCGCAAGCGATAAGTATGGCTGTGGTTGGTTAATCGTTTGATGTTTTGAACATCAGGGAACGCTGCCAATGCGCCTACCTTTGCAACAATGATTTTTTGATCGTTGGTAGCAATTTTCCGTAATTGCTTAAATGCCTTTTTTGTCCAACTGATTTTATTCATGAGCTATCCTGCTTACTTATAAGCTTATAATAAGCTTATAAGTAAGGTTTTCAATACAAATATAAGTTAAATAGGCGTATATATAAGTTTGGGGCGGTTATGTCAGTGACTATATTAGATATGGCGTGCACTGACTATTTGAACGTAAGGTTTAGTATCGTGGTGGTGGATTTATGGCTGAATATGCCACTTAAAAAGTAAAGTCATCGAAATCGATGATGCTGGCTCACTCATGGCCGCACAGGCCACTTAGGAAAACTTGCTGCAAAACAGAAATCGAATTGACGCTCGCCGTTGTTCATAACTAACTGAGTTGTTATCATCCTTCGCCTTGTGTTTTTGCACTGGTACTGGGTTTGCGCGGTCCTTTGGTAAGGGTAGGCGGCTCGGTACGAATAAAAGTTAAAAAGATCCTTATTTTGAATCCCCATGTGGCCTTTGGTAGAGGTCACCACTGTAGGAGAACAACATGCCTGTTATTACGTTACCTGATGGCTCTAAACGCCAGTTCGAAGAATCCGTTTCTATTATGCAAATTGCCGAAGATATCGGCCCAGGCTTAGCGCGCAATACGCTGGCTGGTCGTATCAATGGTGAGCGTGTCGATGCTTGTGATTTAGTCACAGAAGACGCCAATGTCGAAATTATCACGCCGAAGGATGAAGACGGTTTAGAAATTATCCGCCATTCGTGTGCGCATCTGTTGGGTCATGCCATTAAGCAACTGTACCCCGATGTGAAAATGGCCATTGGCCCGACCATCGAAAACGGTTTTTATTACGATGTCGATATGGAGCATCGATTAACGGAAGACGACTTGGTTGCGTTAGAAAAGCGCATGTTGGAATTGGCAAAAACCAATTACGATGTCGTTAAAAAAGTAGGCAGTTGGCAAGACGCGGTCGATGCGTTCACCGCGCGTAACGAGCCTTACAAGTTAGAAATTTTAGATCAAAACATCGCCAAGGATGATTCGCCAGCGCTGTATCACCACGAAGAATACGTTGATATGTGCCGTGGTCCTCACGTACCAAACATGAAGTTTTGCCAACACTTTAAGTTGATGCGAATTTCTGGTGCCTATTGGCGTGGCGACAGCAGCAATACTCAGTTGCAGCGTATTTATGGCACGGCTTGGGCCGATAAAAAACAACTCAAAGCACACCTGTTGTTCTTAGAAGAAGCGGCCAAGCGCGATCACCGTAAAATCGGTAAAAAGCTTGATCTCTTCCATTTGCAGGAAGAAGCGCCGGGTATGGTGTTTTGGCACCCGAACGGCTGGACACTGTATCAGGTTGTTGAGCAGTACATGCGCAAAAAACAACACGAGCATGGCTACCAAGAAATTAAAACGCCGATGGTGGTTGACCGTACCCTTTGGGAAAAGTCTGGTCACTGGGATAAGTTTGGTGACGATATGTTCACCACGCACAGTGAAGCGCGCGATAACGCCATTAAGCCGATGAACTGCCCGTGTCATGTTCAGGTCTTTAACCAAGGCTTAAAAAGCTACCGTGATTTGCCGTTACGTTTGGCGGAGTTTGGTTCTTGTCACCGTAACGAAGCATCGGGTGCGTTGCACGGCATTATGCGTGTACGTGGCTTTACTCAGGACGATGCGCACATCTTCTGTACAGAAGATCAGATCCAAGCCGAAGTGGCATCCTTTATTCAGATGTTGGAAGAGGTGTATCACGATTTCGGTTACGACGATTACATCTTGAAGCTGTCGACACGGCCAGAAAAACGCGTTGGTTCTGAAGAATCTTGGGATCAGGCAGAGCAAGCATTGGCCGAAGCGTTGGACGCCAGTGGTAAACCTTGGGATTACTTGCCAGGCGAAGGTGCTTTTTATGGCCCGAAAGTCGAGTTCACATTGAAAGACAGCTTAGGTCGTTTATGGCAATGCGGTACTATTCAGGTCGATTTCTCGATGCCGGGTCGTTTAGACGCGCAATATGTCGACGAGCAGGGTGAACGTAAAGTTCCAGTGATGCTGCACCGTGCCATTGTGGGTAGTTTTGAGCGCTTTATCGGTATTTTGATCGAGCAATATGCAGGTGCAATGCCGGCTTGGTTAGCGCCAACTCAAGTAATGGTGTGTAACATTACCGATGCTCAGGCCGATTCTGTGCAAAAAATTGCACAAAATCTCGAAAATCAGGGCATTCGGGCCAAAGCTGACTTGAGAAATGAGAAGATCGGCTTTAAAATCCGCGAGCACACAATTCAGCGTATCCCTTATTTAATCGTTATTGGTGATAAAGAGGTCGAAAACGGCACAGTTGCTGTTCGAACTCGAGAAGGTGACGATTTAGGGGTCATGACATTGGCTGAATTTAATGAGCTATTGGCTAAAGATATCGCCCGTAAAGGTCGTATTAGCGAATAACCCAATAACGTATATGGAGTACAAGTTATAAAACGTAACGCGAGAACGGCTAAAAACGATAGCCGACACGTCATCAATGAACAGATTGACGCGACGGAAGTTCGATTAATTTCGGCAGAGGGTGAGCAGCTAGGTATTACTCCTCTTGACGAAGCGATTGCACAGGCCAAAGCAGCCGGTTTGGAGTTGGTTCAAATTTCCAATGCCGACCCAGTGGTTGCCAAGATTATGGACTTGGGCAAAAAGCTTTATGAAGAGAAGAAGCAAAAAGCTGCGGCACGAAAAAAACAGTCGCAAGTTCAGGTTAAGGAAATTAAATTCCGTCCGAATACCGATATTGGTGACTACAACGTTAAGTTGCGTAACTTGACTCGTTTTCTTGAAGAAGGCAACAAAGCCAAAGTCACACTGCGTTACCGCGGTCGTGAAATGGCACACCAAGAATTGGGTATGGAATTGCTCAAGCGGGTTGAAAACGACTTAGAAGATTTTGGTACGGTAGAACAACGTCCAAAAATGGAAGGTCGTCAGTTAACTATGGTGTTGGCGCCGGTTAAGAAAAAGTAAGAGAGTAAGTAAAGCTATTTGCAGCGGCAGTTAAGGCTGTCACTGCAAAGCCAGAGGCTATTTTTCGTTACATAACCTTTGGTTCCATAAGCGGCCATTCTATGGAATGGCCGTTTTTAATGTTAAGGCAACCGTTAGCTTCGAGGGTCGCTCTGGTGATAGCACCGTTTTAACCAACGGTAAGCAAGAGCCTCTGTAGTACGGACGCAACACGGTAATTGAAGTAAATCAGGAGATTGAAAATGCCAAAAATTAAAAGTAATTCAGGCGCTAAAAAGCGTTTTAAGCGCACGGCAAACGGCTTTAAACACAAGCAGTCTTTCCGTAGCCATATTCTCACTAAGAAAAGCAGCAAGCGTATTCGTCAACTACGAAGCACCTTGCAAATTGCTGATGCAGATAAGCCGCTTATTAAGCGCATGCTGCCTTACATCTAATCGCTGAATCTTAAGGAGACTAATCTATGGCACGTGTTAAACGCGGTGTGATCGCTCGTCGTCGTCACAAAAAAGTATTAAAGCAAGCTAAAGGTTATTACGGTGCTCGTTCACGAGTTTTCCGTGTAGCTAAACAGGCAGTCATTAAAGCAGGTCAATATGCTTACCGTGACCGCCGTCAGCGTAAACGTCAATTCCGCGCATTGTGGATTGCTCGTATCAATGCTGAAGCTCGCGTAAACGGTCTTTCTTACAGCAAGTTCATCAACGGTCTTAAAAAGGCTGACGTTGAAATTGACCGTAAGGTATTAGCAGATATCGCAGTACACGATAAGCCAGTTTTTGCTGCTATCGCTGAACAGGCTAAATCTGCTCTAGCGGCATAATAAATGCCCGCTTAAGACAGTTTGAAAAACCCGCTATGTAGCGGGTTTTTTTTGATTAAAGAAAAGTAGGGTGGTTTCTTAGGTACTACTCAGAGTTGTATCGTTCAAGGTATCGTTAGCACATTTGAACGTGTTGCTGGAAAAGTGAAACCCCAAGCTCAAGCAGCTATTAGTTAGCATCGATGGGTTTAAAGCTTTAACGGTGCTGTTGCTACTATTGCGCGCTGGCGCAGCTTTGGCACAAGCATTTAAGTTCTAATTGCGGATCCGCAAGTACAAAGTCGGCATCGCTGACCGCCTGTTGTATATCTTGAAACAGCTTTTTATCGAGCAAAACTTCTTTCACTTGTTGGCAACCTTGGCAGATTAAAAATTGCGGCACGCCGTGATCGTGACTGCAGGTAGAATGAGCACAGCTGATAAATTTATTTTCTGAGCTGAGCTTATGCGCGAGATTGTTTTCAGTTAAAAAGCCAAGCATCCGATAGATCGACATCGCTGGAACCGATTGTTCAAACTGTTCGCGATAATGGTCTGCCAAGTCATAGGCCGATAACGCGCGCTCACTGGCCATGAGTAACGCCAGTACCTGCTTTCGCTTTGAGGTTAGGTTAACCCCTGTATTGTGCGATGCGAGCTCTGCTTTTGCTAAGGCCGACTCGATAAGCATGCATTTCTCCTAAGCTTGGGGTGTGTCTCTGAGTATTTTGTAATAAAATGATATTTTATATCATCATGCGCGATTATCAAAACCTAATTCCTTGCCACTATTGCCGGTTTAAAACGATTGTCGGTTTAAAGCTGTTAAAGGTCCAAGGTTATTAGTGGTTTGATAAGTGAAGAGTGCGCAGTTTGGTGATTTAAGTAATCGTTGGCTTGTTGAATGGTGTTATGAATAGTTTAGTTAAAGGTTTTATGGTGATTGGGGTAAGCGTTACAGCGAAAGCGGCGATGCGGCTGTTAACGCTTTTGTTGGTCGCGGTATTTGCTGTGCTGAGTTCGAGCGTCAGTTTTGCGGATGACGAGCGCGTTAAGGTGGTTGCTAGCTTTTCTATTTTGGCTGATATCGCAGAGCAGGTTGGTGGCGAACGAGTTGAAGTGACGTCGATAGTTGGCGTCAATGGCGATACGCATGTTTACCGCGCGCGGCCAATGGACGCTAAACAGATCACCTATGCCGACCTGTTGGTGATTAATGGGCTTGGCTTTGAAGGTTGGATTGAGCGATTAGAGTCGTCGGCTCGTTTTAATGGCATTAAGGTTGTCGCAACGAATGGTATTCACCTATTGCACGGCAACGCTGAAGAATCGGTACAGGTGATGCCGATGGGACATATTCATCAGCATGGCACTATAGACCCGCATGCTTGGCACAGTTTGCAAAATGGTATGCAGTACGCCAAAGCCATCGCTCAGGGCCTGATGACGGCAGATCCGGAGCACCAGGATTATTATCAGCAGCGCTTGGACGACTTTTTAGTACGCGCTGAACAGTTAGACCAAGAGTTACACGCCTTGGTGGCGCAGTTGCCGCCAGAGCGCTTACGCGTCATTACTTCGCACGATGCCTTTGCCTATTTGGCCGTTGATTATGGCTTTCAATTTATCAGCGTGCAGGGTGTGAGCACCGAATCTGAAGTCGCCGCAGGCGATCTGAGTCGGCTCATTCGTGAAGTGCGTAATACAGAGGCTGCGGCAATTTTCTTGGAAAATATTAGCGACCCGCGGTTGATGAATCAGGTCGCCAAAGAGACTGGCGCGAGCATCGGCGGTACGCTTTATTCAGGCTCTTTGTCTGAAGCCGACGGCCCAGCCGCCAGTTACCTAGAATTAATGCGCCATAACGTCACCACCTTGGTGGCGGCGTTATCGGCGCCTTAAATGCTTTAATCGGCGACAGGCGTTTCAACCAGAGCGAGTTGTAGGCTGTCGTCGCTTAGTTGGCTAATACTTACTTGCACAGGCATGCCTAAACGATATTCTTGCTGCTCATTTTTCAGCAGCATTCTTAAAGGGTCGTAGCTGAACTTGGGTTTGTGCTTGCGCAGATCAACAAAACCGCGAGTGCCGCAATCATTGAGTTCAACGCTCAAGCCGTTAGCATTGATGTGTACCACAACGGCAGAATACTGCTCGGCAGTTTGCTTTTTAAGCCACTGATGCCGTAAGCGCGTTTCCACTTTACGACTGACTTGCCGAGAAACTGAGCCTCTCTCGTTTAAGCTTTCAAGCAACTGTTCGTCGCTACTGACTGGCTTTTGCGCTAGCTTGGCTTTAATCAGCCGGTGAATGCTAAGGTCGCTGTATTTACGAATCGGCGAGGTCGCATTGGTGTAGCAGCTTAAGCCCAAGCCAAAATGAGGTTGGGCATTTTTTTGCCATTGGCTGCGATCGAAGCGTTTTTGCAGCAAGCTGGCTAATGGAAAGTCTGCATGCTGTTGTGCGTTGTTGATAATGGTGACGAAGTTTTCCAGCTCACTGGCGTCCAGCTCGGCAACACTCGGCGCATATTCGCGCAGTAAGCCTTTTAGTTCGCTCTCCCGATCTGCTTTAAAACCTTTGTGAGTCATAAACAGCGCATCGTCTTGCTGTAGCCAAACCGCAACCTGATGATTGGTAGCCACCATCGCTTCTTCGACCAACGCCCGAGCGCTACTGCGGTGTTCAATGTCGATATGGGTCACATTAAAATCGGCGTCTACCCTAATACGATAGTCCGGTCGATCAATCGGCGGTGTTGCGTGCTGTTGTCGCCAGCTAGCCAATGCCGCAGTTGCTTCAGCCAGTGTTTGCAGTTGTGGTGCTAGCGCTGCAATGTCTGCGTTATCCGACAGTGGCAATTGTTGATCGAGAAAACCGCTGAGCTGTTGATAGCTGAGTTTTGCGTGGTTAATGATGTTTGCCTGTTGAACATCAAAAGCATTAACCGCACCGTTCTGATCAACGGTCAGTTTAAACACCATCGCTTGGCGTGGCTTGCCTGCAACCAGAGAGATCGCATTATTTGAGAGCTCGTCCGGCAACATTGGCAAGGTTAAACCGGGTAAGTAGGTGGTGTTTAAGCGTAAGCGGGCTGCCTTGTCGAGTATGGAGTCTGGTTCAATAAAGTAAGCAGCATCGGCAATAGCGACCCACAGTTGCCAGCCGTCAGCGGTTTTTTCGGCATAGAGTGCATCGTCCATATCGAGGGTTGTTTCTGCGTCGATGGTGACAAAGGGTAGGGTCGTTAAATCTTGATATTCGGTACTGGCTTCGCAAGCTCCTGCCTCAAAGCCTTTGTTGAGCAGTGCTTCTGCGGCGGCTAACTCTTGTTCGCTAAAGCTCTCAGGTACTTGGTATTCGTTTAACGCTACGCTGTACCAAGAGCGGTTGTTATCGGCATGACCCAATATTGCTGTCACTTCAGCCTGCGCTTTGCCGCTCTCCCACGGGTGGCGCGTCACTTTTGCCGTTACTAGGCTATTGTGTTCAGCGTTGCCGGTCTGTTTTGGTGGCACAAACAGCCAGCCAGAAAATCTATCGTTGAATGGTTCTACGCCTTGAGCCTTGCCGCGTATAACAAACACACCAGTGAAGTCGACAAACTCAGAACGCACCAGCGATTCCAACTCGGCCTTACTTTTACCGCCATCTTGCTCAACGAGGCTGAAGGTGACGACATCGCCAGGAAATGCTTTGCTCATTTGATCGGGCGCTACAAAATGCTCATCGCCGCTGTCGGTGACGACAAAGCCAAAGGATTTACTGGTGCCTTTAATGGTGCCAGTAAAGACTTCTTTGCTTGCTTTGATGTCTGATTTTAGAGATTGAAGTACCGCGAGGGATTTTGCATCGAGCATGACAGATACCGCAGAAAGGGTGAAAGAGCCGCCATTATACGCATTCGGTTTTATAGAGGCATCTTTCTGGCTAATTTATTTATTTGCTTTTACAGCACTTGGTGGCACGAGTTTAGATCGTTATTATTGGTTAGCTAAAACTAGCGCGGCATGCATTATTAGGTGGTATACCTGATTAGGCGATATAGATCATTAGATACTATATGTGCAATTTTGGCGATGCCGTACTAATTTGGCGATGCCGTATTAACTTGGCTAGGCCTTAATAGAAATAGGATGAGTCCAATGGCTGAGGTGCGCTCGTTACAAGCCTTTAAAAAAGCGAAACAAAAAAAGCAGGCGGCAGGCAATACATTGTGCCGCAGTGCTCGTCATAAGTGGCTGCTGGAGTCGAACACCCAGTTCGATAGCAAACAGGGTAAGCTAGTGAACCGTTACCGCTGTGAACGCTGTGGCAAGATAAAGATAAGCGCCGATTAAACAATGAATGCTAATCGGCTAATAGTAGGTTTGCGGCTTAATTTTTATACCGTCACTGTTTTGTTAGCCAATAAAAAACAACAGATCCTTACTAAAGGCAATGCCTAAAATATAGCCAAAACAAAGAATGGCGAGTAGATAGTTCGTCCATTGCATCGCTTTGCTGCCACGACGTTTAATCACCATAGCTCCGAGCACAATATAAACGATAAGAGCGATGACCTTAGCCAGAATAAAAGGGCTATTGAATGGGTGTAGGTGCAGTGTTGCTGCAAGGTAGATGGCAGCTGCCAATAAAATAGTGTCGTTTACATGAGGCGCTATTTTAAGCCATTTTTTATTCATGATAGGGTGTTGATTGATCGCCAATGGCCCACGAATAATAAAGCCAACAATCGAGATCAATGCCACAGTCATGTGTAGGTGTTTTATGATTAAATACATTGATAGTCCTGTAGGAGAAAAGAATGGATGTAGTGTCGGGTTACTGGCAAACGCTGGTATCGTATATTGAAATAGGTGCTCAATATAACTGGGTTATCCATGTATTTGCGGTCGTTTTAGCAACCCTGTTTGCTAATTATTTTATGCGTAAGCTGTTCGACCGATGGGCTGAGAAAGCAAAGCAAACCTCAACCTACTTTGATGATATGTTGATTTATACGGCGCGTAAACCGGTTCGCGTCTTTGTCTGGGTTGAAGGCATCTTATTAGCCGCCAGTATTGTGCGCCGCGTCTCCAATGAGCCTATTTTTGATGTGATTGACCCGATCCGCGAAGTCTCCTTTATCGTTATTCTCGCTTGGTTTGCGGTTCGCTTGGTACGTCAATTTGAAAAGGCGGTGCAATGGCCTGATTTTCTCGAAAAACCGATGGACCCAACTACAGCATCCGCTCTTGGAAAACTGTTACGTTTATCGGTAATCATCACTACCTCGCTGGTGGTGTTGCAGTCGCTGGGTTTCAGTGTCTCAGGTATCTTAGCCTTTGGTGGTATCGGTGGTATTGCGGTTGGTTTTGCCGCCAAAGACTTACTGTCGAATTTTTTTGGTGGCTTGATGATCTACATGGACCAACCGTTTCGTGTTGGCGATTGGATTCGTTCGCCCGACCAAGAAATCGAAGGAACTGTCGAGCACATCGGTTGGCGTCTTACCTGTATTCGAACTTTCGATAAACGACCGCTCTATGTACCCAACGCAACCTTTGCCAGTATTTCAGTTGAAAACCCATCACGTATGACCAACCGACGTATCTACGAGGCGATTGGCGTCAGGTATGACGATGCGGCTAAAGTCGAAGCCATTGTTAAAGATGTAAAAGCCATGCTTTTGCAGCATAAAGATATCGATACCAACCAAACCCTGATCGTGAACATCAATGCCTTTGCTGCCTCATCGATCGATTTCTTTATTTATACCTTTACCAAGACCACCAATTGGATTGAGTATCATGAAATCAAACAGGATGTCATGCTTAAGGTAATCGACATCATTCAGCGTCACGGAGCAGAATTTGCCTTCCCAACACAAACCGTGCACCTAAAGCAGGATGCTCAGATACCGATTGGACCTGCTGAATAGGTAAATAAAAAATGAAGGTTTAATAAAAACTACTTTAAGATGTGATTTAGTATGCTTGACTAAAAATAGTACATGCTATTTTATGTAGAAGATCTAGGTAATATTTGAATGTGTTAGTTAATAGTCTGACGTTATCTAGATATTGAACTCATTTACTAGCTAATTTTCAGTGTACTAATTAGATACAAATAAGTGGTTTGAAGTGTCGTGCTGGTTTGTTAAGTGTACTGGCTAATGGGACTTGGTTAAATTAAAAGGAAGATAGATGAATAAAATTAAACTGTTTGCAGTAATCGTGTTTGCTATATTTATCGTTGGTTGTAGCTCAACCTCTTACCATGCGGGCGAGCTTAAAGACTCTTATACACCAACAGCAATTGATGTTGCTGATGATAATAACGTAGCAATCGTTAAAGTGGCCGACGGCTTAACGATATGGAAAGTTGACGGTGATCGCAAAGTTGGCATTTTTAAAATGCTATTCAGAAAAGGACTGGACTCACTTTTACTTTCAGAGGGTGATCACTATTTGACCGGGTCAATTAAAGGGAAAGATTTACGCATTAAGCAGGCCTCTTATGTTGGCGGTCATGAATATTTTATCGATTATCTTACAGTAACTGTTGGAGATAGAATGACAGTCTACTACTGGATTAAAGATTTGACAGATGACAAGGTTATTTTAGGTAGAGAAATTACCGAAGAAGAGTTGAAAAATAACTGATAGAACGTGATTGAGAAAATAGAAAAAGCCGTTATTTATTAACGGCTTTTTTATTATGAGCTTAAAATAGGTCGCAACTTAAGACGATTTTTTTGCGTGCCAGGCTTCGAATTCATCTTGAGTTAAAGCGCGAGCTTCGTCTTCCAACATCACTGGAATACCATCGCGAACCGGATACGCCAGCTTGGCTGCGGTGGAGATTAATTCCTGTTTTTCATTATCGATTTGCAAAGGTGCTTTGGTGACTGGGCAGACTAAAAAAGTCAGCAGTTGTTTATCGATGAGCATCTTGGTTTTCCTCTGAATCTGACGTTTCTGTTTCCTGCGTTTGCGAGCCATCTTCGAGCGGTACGCCCGGTACTGGGTCGAAACCGCCTTGGCATCCGGGGTGGCAACGGAATATTCTTTTTGTCGCCAGTATAGATCCTTTCCATGCGCCGTGATGTTGCAACGCAATCAGTGCGTATTCTGAACAGGTTGGGTAATAGCGGCAGCGTGGCCCAAGCATTGGGCTAATCACTAAGCGATAAAACTTCACCAAAAATATTAGCAACCCTTTCATGGATAACTCACTAAGCTATTCGCGACCAGAGTGTACCTTCGCGGGTATCTTTAATTTCAACACCTCGTTCGAGTAACTCTTCACGAATAGCATCGGCGCGAGCAAAGTCTTTATTTTTCTTCGCCTGCTTGCGTTCTTCTATTAATGCCTCGACCTGTTCGGCGCTGATGGCATCGTCGCTTGCTTGGCCTTGAAACCAATCATTAGCGTCAAGCTGTGCAATATTTAAAAAGTCGCAAATGGCGTTGATTTCACTTTTCAGTTGAGCTTTTTCGCTGTCGTCACTGGCTTTAAAAAATTGATTGGTCAATTCATGCAGTACGGCAAAGGCTTTTGGTGTGTTCAAGTCATCCAATAGCATTTGCGCAAATGGCAATTCGATAAAGTTCTCAACCTTGCTGGTAGCAATGTTTTGGCTGTCGCGCTTAATGGTATAAAGCCGGTCGAGTAATGATCGGCTCTGGTGAATAAGCTGTTCAGACCAATTCATATTGGAGCGGTAATGCGCACTCAGTAACGCGACTCGTACTAATTCGTGCGGTTGTTGAGCGAGCATGTCACGCAGCACAATAAAGTTGCCAAGTGATTTCGACATCTTCTCGCCTTCAATATCGAGCATGGCGTTGTGCACCCAATAGTTGGCATAACCACCAGAATGGTCTGAGCAGCAGGAGCCTTGGGCTAATTCGTTTTCGTGATGCGGGAATATTAGATCGGAACCGCCGCCGTGAATGTCGATAGTCTCGCCTAAGTGAGCTTGAATCATCGCAGTACATTCAATGTGCCAACCAGGCCGACCGACACCCCAAGGGCTTTGCCAACCGGGTAGGTCATCGGTAGAGGGTTTCCATAACACGAAATCCATCGGATTCTTTTTGTAGCTGGCAACTTCAACCCGAGCGCCAGCGATCATATCGTCGATGTTGCGTTTGGAGAGTTTGCCGTAGTCGGGCATTGCACCAACAGAGAATAAAACATGGCCTTCAGACTCGTAAGCAAAGCCTCGCTCAATCAGAGCGCTGACGGTTTTGATGATGTCGTCGATGTGTTCAGTTGCTCGCGGCTTAAGCGATGGCTCTAGGTTACCGAGTGCCGCCATATCTTCGTCGTAGGCTTGAATGAATTGGCCGGTAATGTCGGAAATATCGACGCCCTGTTCTTTGGCAGCGGCGTTGATTTTGTCGTCGACATCGGTGAAGTTTCGAGCAAACACGACAGTTGGGTAGAGCTCGCAGAGCAGACGATAAAGCAAATCAAACACTGTCGCCGAGCGGCCGTTGCCGAGATGGATGTAGTTGTAAACCGTAGGGCCGCAAACATAAAGTGTGATGCGGTTAGGATCAATCGGCGTAAAGGGTTCTTTTTTGCCCGACAGGCTGTTGTGTAATACCAACGACATTGAGGTTCCATTTCGGTTAGCTAAAATCGTCGCCAGTATACCACTCTTGTCAAACAAGTATTACTGCTTGTTAGCGGTTGCCATTGGCTTTTTAGCGCTCGGCAATGGAGCCTTTTTGTACGCCCTCAAAAGCTCGTACTAGCCAATGGTCGTTGGGTGATTCTAATTTTAATTGGTCGCAAATGTGGCTGCCAATTAACTCTACCGTGGTGTCGGAATTCATGTTGTAACACTGCTTAGGGTTGAGCCATACGTCAAAGCGGCCTTGTTCGGCATCGTAACCAACGTGGGTGAGGCCTTGGTGTTCAGAAGGCAGCAGGTCGTCTTCGGTAATCAGGTAAATATCGCAGAAGCGTTGCGCCCATTCTTGCTCGACATCGAAGTCACGCTTGCCATTGCGGAATATTTCGACACGCGATCGGTGGCCGTGACAAATACGTTGGCAGTCGCCAAGATGCTTTTTTAAGCCATGAGAATAGTGATAAAACGCAGCGTCGATGTTTTCGGCACGTAACTTAAGGCTGACCTGTTTTACGTTACTTGGCACTAAGCTGTTTAGGTGGTTTTGCAGCAATGGCAGCGCAGTCGCGATGCTGACCTGTTCAGCATCGACTAAATAGACGGCATCGCGCGGGCTTTGGTAGGCAAAAGCCAGAGCGTTGTCGCTGTTGTGATAACGTATTTCGATCATGTCGCTGTCGGCATGATGAATGACTTCAACACCGGCCAGTTGCGTTGGCACGACTAGAGTGTGGTCCATGCCATTATCGAGTGCTTGTTTGAGCAGTTTTTTGACATGACCAAAGTCGAATACCATGCCTTCATCGTTGAGTTCGCCGACCAGTTCAACGTCTACGATCCAGCTCTCGCCGACAACACCACGTTTGGGGTGAAAGTAGCTAAAGTCGAGTACGGTGAGGTTATCTACAAAAAGGCGGTTCATCGTGAAGTATTGCTCCAGTTTTGTGTCGGTCATATCGAATGGGCGAGCGATTCTACCAGAATTTGTCCGTATGGCTAAGAATTGTTCTGATCGGTTTAAGCAAGCGGTGTCACGCTGGCAAACGGTACCGGCTGTTGCAGCCAGTCTTGCCATGGCTCATCAGCGTGCAGTGCTAGCATTCGGCGAATCACACCGGCATGAGTAAACACGCAGCAATCACCCGTTTGCTGCTGTAAGGCGTGATACATCTGTTGCACGCGCTGGTCGAATTGAGCGAGGCTCTCGCCGTTCGGGAATTGAAAATTTGTTGGCGTGGCCGACCATTGATCGATTTGGCTGCGTTCAATGTCGTCCCAACGCTTCAGTTCCCAGTCGCCAAAATTAAGCTCTTTTAATTCATCGTTTATGTCAATGTGCTGCTGGGGAAAACAAGCCAGAGCTAATTGAGCGCAGCGTTTTAATGGGCTAGTGACAATGTAGTCTGGGTTTGCCGGTAACTGGCAAATAAGTTTTTCAGCGCTGGTGGTGTAATCTACCGCTGTTTCAAGGTCGCTCTGGCCATAGCATTGACCCTTGGCGTTAACCTGATCGTGGCGAACCAAGTAGATCATTGGGCCAAAAAACCAAGCCAGATAAAATACAGGCAAACTTCTGCTAACTGCTGGCAAGCGCCTAAGGTATCACCAGTGTAGCCGCCAATCTGTTGCTTCAATAATGCTAGCCAAACGAACGCCACCACGATTGAACCAACAACCAGAGCGATCGCCACTGCTAGCGGCACAAAGTACAGTGTAGGCACAACAAATAGGCCTGCTACTAGCCAGCGCCAAGCAGACATGTGAGAAACTACCGGTTTGGATTTACTTTGACCCACGCGCACATAGGTGCCGTAAACCATCGCGGTCATCGATGACCAGCGGCTTAGCCCGTGCACCACTATTAAGCTAATAATGCCGGTTTGGGGTAACAACTCTATTAGGCAGAAAGTTTTTAAAGTGAGAATGGCCCACAACGCCAAACTGCCGTAAGTGCCTAGGCGTGAGTCGGTCATGATTTCGAGTTTTTTATCGCGCTGAAAGGCGCCGCCTAAGCCATCGAACGTATCGGCCCAGCCATCTTCGTGAAAGCCACCGGTGACTAAAAAGCCAGAGCACAGAGCTAGCAGTACCGACAATGGAACCGAAAACAGCATGTTTGCGAGGTAGTAGACCAGCGCCATAACTGCGCCGACAACGATGCCGACCAGAGGGTAATAGATCGCGCTGCGGCGCATCGCCTCGTCGCTGTAATTGGGGTGGCTTGGCACTGGGATTCGAGTAAAGAAGCCCAGTGCTAAAAAGAACTCACGCATCATTTGGCGCAACGCCAGCGGACTCAAAAGAGGCCATGTCGTTAATCATCGCAGCGGCGCATTTGACCAGAGGATAAGCCAGCGCAGAGCCGGAACCTTCGCCAAGACGCAAGTTCAATTGCAGCAAAGGTGTTGCTTCGAGGATAGCCAGCATTTTAACGTGCGCCTGCTCTGCCGAAGAATGGCTGAAAATCCAATAGTCTTTGCTGCCCGGCTGGTGTGCTTCGGCGAATAGCGCTGCAGCTCCAGCGATAAAACCATCGATCATCACTGGAACATTTAGGCTACGTGCTTGCAGCATCACACCGGCCATTGCTGCGATTTCGAAACCACCAACTTCCGCCAAAATAGCCAGCGGTGTTTTGCCTTTGCAGCGTGCTAATGCTTGGTCGATGGCTTCAATTTTTAGTGATTGCTGGCCGGTGGTAGAGCCTGCGCCCGCGCCGACAGTTGCGGTTGCGCTTAAACCGTGCAGGGCAGATAGCAACGCCGATGAGCTAGAGCTGTTACCAATGCCCATTTCGCCAACAATTAATAGGTTCGCACCGTTGGCAACCGCTTGCTTGGCTTCGTTTTCACCAACGGCAATGGCGTCGAGGCATTGCTGTTCTGTCATCGCAGCTTCGTGGCGGAAGTTTTTTGTGCCGGGCGCAATCGCTGAATGCTGTACGTTTTCCCAGCGCGCCTGTTCGTTGACAATGCCCATGTTGATAATTTTTAGCGGTATCGCGTTGGTTTTACAGAATACGCTCATGGCTGCGCCGCCAGCGGCAAAGTTGGCCAGCATTTGCTCGGTCACAATTTGAGGGAAGGCGGTAACGCCTTCAGCGCAAACACCGTGGTCAGCGCCAAAAACAAAGGCTTGCGGCTTATCAACTTTTGGCTCAGTGGTGTTTTGGATCATGCCAATTTGCGCGGCAAGTTGTTCAATCATGCCTAACGAGCCAGGTGGTTTGGTCAGGTTGTCAATTTTGTGTTGCAGTTGTTGCTTCAATTCAGGCTGGTTCATGACGGTTCCATTGATACTGTTAATATTTTAGATACGGTTAATATTTTAAAAATTAATATTTCAAAAGTAGATGAATAAGAAATGAGCGATTAAACAATAAACCAGTACGGCTTGTTGTGATTGCTAGCGGATTCAATCGGTATCTTTAAGCCAATTTTCTATGCCGGCAACGCAAAAACAGACGCGCTGAGCATGGCTTGCGATGGCTTGATTCAATAACCCGAGCTGATCAACAAATTGCCGAGTGATCTTATCAATACCGATCACACCTAAGCCAGATTCATTACTGATCAAAACTGTATCGTCTGTGCGTTGAATAAGGGCGGATAATAGCTTATCGATTTCTGCCTGCAATTGATCTGGCTGTTCGATCAAAAGATTGGTGACCCATGTGCCAAGGCAGTCGACTAAAACCGGGCCTTGGCTGGCGGTTAAGGCGTCAGCTAATGCCAATGGCGCTTCAATGCATTGCCAGTGTTCGCCACGCTCAGCTATGTGCTGATCGATACGCTGGCCCATTTCACCGTCGGTTCGACGAGCGGTCGCGATGATGCAGGGTTGATCGGTAATTTGCTCGATGCAGTTCATGCCGGTTTTGGATTTTCCGGACTTAATGCCGCCGAGAACTAGGGTGATAATTGCCATAACTGTCCAACTCATTTTAGGGGCAGGACATTAAGGTGAAATGGTCGTTAGTGCAATGACTAAACGCAATCCTATTGCGAGGGGTTAGTAGCGCAGCGCTTGACTGTAAAACAGCGGGCTTTTAGTGGCTGGTTTTTAACAGGGCTTTTGTAGCGGCAGTTTTAAAGGGAGCTTCTTTTGAGGGTAAAAGCTGAAAGGCTATAGAGGGTGAAAGCTTTATTGATAGATTAGGCAGCAAGGCTGCTGCCTAATGTCTAGATGATCAGTTGCTAAAGATAGCTTATTTCCAAAATGGCTTTGCTAGCTCATTTTTAACTTGTGTTTCACTCAAACCAATATCTTTTAGCTGTGCGCTGGTTAATGTCGATAGGTGCTTACGCGTGACATAGTTACGACGCCATTTGCTAACGTTGAGAGTACGAGGTAAACCCGCGTACTCGGTTGTGAATGAAGCTTTAAGTTGATAAGTCGCCATGGTTGTTCCTCCTTGTTTGTTTAGGTTGGACATATCATAGGTTTTACCCTTGTTGCGGTACAGATTCAGAAAGTTTAAAGTTTAACCAGTACAGATTGGTTCTGTTACGGTTTTTTGGCGATAATTTGCTGTAATCTGTTACGGTATTTCTCTAATATTTGCCGAACGGACCTAAACAGATGGAGGCCTAATGGAAAAAAATGACACCCTGCTTTATGTGCAATTGGCGGAACAGCTGATCAATCATATTAAGGATGGCGTACACCCAGTGGGTGACCGTTTACCCTCGGTTCGAGCTTTGGCCAAAAGTGAGCAGGTCAGTATTGCAACGGTCAGTGCTGCCTACGCCATCTTAGAAGAACAGGGTTGGGCGGAAGCTCGGCCTAAATCCGGTTATTTTGTTAAACGGGCCGCCGTTGAGCCATTGAGCATGCCAAAAAAGTCGCGTGCAAAAACCTCACCTCGTGCGGTCACTGTGGCAGAATTAGCTATGGCAGTTCAGCGTGGTGCAGCGGCCAGTGATGGCGTTGTGCTCAGCGCCGCGATTCCAGATTTAGAGTTCCCCATTGCCGATATTGTCAAGCGAACCTTTACCAAGCTGTCGCGTTACCCGAGCTCGTTTGGTAATGGCTACGACATTCCTGAGGGCCTGTTAACGCTGCGTCAACAGATTGCACGTCGTGCTGTGGATGCTGGCTTGCATATCTCGCCAGATGCCATTATCACGACCGGCGGCGCGCAAAACGCCATTGCTCAAGCGCTTAAAGCCTTGACGCAAACGGGTGACATTGTCGCAGTCGAGTCGCCTTGTTATTTTGGCCTGTTGCAGATGATTGAAGGCTTTGGCCTTAAGGCGATTGAGATTCCAACCGATCCGGCGACCGGCATCAGTGTCGATGCATTAACGCTGGCCATGCAGCGTTGGCCGATCAAGGCGATCTTAACCATACCGGCTTTTTCTAATCCGCTAGGTTGCATTATTCCGATGGAAAAAAAGCGGCTGTTGATCCAATTGGCGCAACGCTACGACGTGCCCATTATCGAAGATGATATTTATGGTGATCTTCAGTTCGAAGGTCGACGCTCTAAGGCATTAAAGTCGATAGATCCTGATGGTCGCGTGCTTTGGTGTTCGTCGGTTTCCAAAACCATGGATCCGCATTTACGTGTTGGCTGGATTGCGCCGGGTCGTTATTACGACGAAGTGTTGCAGCAAAAATTTGTCAGTGAAATTTCATCGCCTACATTGCCACAATTAGTTACCGCCGAAGTCATGAAGAAAGGCCTGTACGACCGCCACTTGCGACATGCTCGTGCCACCTATCATCAGCGTTATATTCGCTTGCTAGAGCTGGCGCGAGAGCATTTCCCTGAAAGTATGCGAGTCAGTTCAGCAAAGGGTGGCTTGGTGGCTTGGTTTGAAATGCCCAGAAGTGTCGATGCCACTGAGCTTTACTATATGTGTCGTGAGCAGGATATACACCTAGCGCCAGGCGAGCTGTTCTCGGTTTCTGGCCTGTATCAAAACTGTTTCCGGCTCAGTTTCTCTAATAATTGGACACCGAAGCGAGAACAGGCCATTGCCTTTATCGGCAGTCTATTGAAAAAAATGGTTTAGCTGTTGGGTTTGCTCAACCATTGCTGTACTACCTTAGGTACTGCCGAGGCGGCCGGTTGCTGAATAAATTGATAGCCGTTTGGCACCTGCTCAAGCTCTAGGCTGACGATCACTTTCTCGGCCTTGTCTGAAGCCTCATTGACCAAGCCAGCCACCGGGAATACTTGCAATGATGTGCCCACGACCAATATTTTATCGGCTTGGTTAAATTGCTCGCAGGCTTGCGGGATAAAAAATACCGACTCGCCAAACCAAACAATATGCGGTCGCAATTGTGAGCCGAGCGAACAGAAGTCGCCCAACTGAATTGGCTTGTAGCCAATATCGATAATATCCATTTCATCTAAACTGCTGCGCGCTTTAGTCGCTTCACCGTGTACATGCCAGACTCGACTGGAACCGGCCCGTTCGTGCAAATCGTCGATATTTTGGGTGATTACCGTAACATCGTACTGCTGTTCGAGCTCGGCAATGGCATAATGCGCCGCGTTCGGTTTCGCCTGTTCAATGTCTTTACGGCGCTGGTTATAAAAGTCCAAGACCAATTCAGGGTTCCTATACCAACCCTCAATCGAGCAGATATCCTGAACATTGTGGTTATGCCATAAACCATCGGCATCTCTAAAGGTTTGGATACCGCTTTCAGCGCTAACGCCGGCGCCGCTAAAGACAACAATTTTTTGTTTTGGAGAGTGCATTACTATTCCAATAGCTTATTAATAGGGTTAAAAATAGGTCGATTCATTAGGTCAAAAAGCGTTTCTACTATAGCATTAATAGCCTTTTATTTTTGTAGGCAAACGGGACCTTATTTTTTTGCTTGTGAGCCATTATTAAGTAGCAAGCATCTAGCGTTAAAAAACAAGAAGCAAGAGACAAGGAATATCATTGAGAACGGCCATCATTACTCGGCAGGGCTTCGAAGCCCTGAAAAAAGAATTGGATTTTTTATGGCGTGAAGAACGCCCAGAAATCACTAAGAAAGTGACTTGGGCAGCAAGCTTAGGCGATCGCTCGGAAAACGCTGATTACCAATATAACAAAAAAAAGCTGCGCGAAATCGATCGACGAGTGCGTTATTTACGCAAGAGTATTGAGCGGCTAAAAGTTGTCGATTATTCACCAGAGCAAGAAGGTAAAGTTTTTTTCTCTGCTTGGGTTGAGGTTGAAAGCGAACAAGAAGAACGGTTGAAGTTTCGAATTGTCGGTTACGACGAAATATTTGATCGTAAAGATTACATCTCTATCGATTCGCCAATGGCCCGCGCCCTGTTAGGTAAGTCAGTTGATGACGAGGTGCTGGTTAAAGCAGGCGACAACGAAAAGTATTGGACGATAATATCAATAGATTACGAAAGGGCTTAAACAAACCAGAAGCCTAAGCTTGAATGATAAGCAGCGAGTCAAAATCCACTTTGTGATACTCTACGCACTACAGAATACAATAATTAACCACAGTGAATAAAAAGTTTATGGCTATGCTCAGCGCTAAAGTTTTCCAGAAATTATTTGATTCTTCGGCACTTAAACAGCCTCAGTTTAGGCTGTATTTTATCGCCACGGCTTTTTCTAGCCTAGCTGTTTGGATGGGGCGATTCATGTTCGGCTGGTTAATCTGGAAGCAAACGGAATCGTTTTTTTGGGTCGGTATTATCAGCGCAGCTTTACTGGTGCCGACGTTATTTATTACGCCACTGTTTGGTGTGGTTACGGATCGAATAAATTTAAAAAAGGGATTGATGCTCTGGCTTGGTTGTCAGTCGGTAGTCGCCTTTGTCGCTTTTTTATTTTATAGCCTGTTCCAGCCGTCATTGATTAGCTTACTGGTGATTGCTTTTAGCTTTGGTTGTATCGCGTCTGCCGGGTCACCGCTTCGTCTGTCACTTATTCCCCGATTAGTCGATAAGCAGGTGTTGCCAAATGCAGTAGGTTTGGGCGCTATGTTATTTAATTCATCCCGAGTCTTAGCACCCGCCTGTGCGGCTGCGCTGTTAACCGTGCTTAATGCAGAAATGATATTCCTTATTGCGGCATTATTTTTTGCTACAGCTGTTTTTTTTAATGCTCAGTTAAATGACTTACCAGCTGCTGAGCGTGAGCATCAACAAAGTAAGTTAGAAGATTTAATCGGTGGTTTTAGGTTTGCCTATCGCTCCAGCTTTATTTTATTAATGTTGTTAATGACGTTAATCAACAGCCAGGTTGGTCGAGCGTTACTGGAATTACTGCCTGCACTATCGGGTACCTTCACCAGTGGTGATGCTCACGATTTAGCCGTGCTGACAGCCTGTTCCGGCGCTGGCTCTATTTTGGGCGCATTTTTTATTTCAAAACAGCAGGGCGATCGCCAACACCTAACCGGGTTGATCATGATGGCGATGTTATTGTCGGCACTGGCGCTGTTGCCAATCTTATTAAGGCCGCCAGTGGTGCTGTTGGCCGCCTTGGTGTGCTTAATTAGTTTGTTAATGACGCTTATCGGTACTGGTGCTCAGATCTCTATTCAGCTATCAACACCGGATGATATCCGAGGCCGAGTGATGAGTATTTGGATCATGATCGCGCTGGGCGGACCTGCTGTGGGGGCATTTTTTATGGGCGCTGTGGCTGAGTTTTTGGGCTTTAATTGGATGTTGTTAATAATGATAGCTCTGTCGAGTTTTGGTGCGGTATGGCTTTACGTGCAGAGAAAATCATTAACCACTTCTTAGCTATTAAACGCTTCATTCGTATGCTTTAGAGTCACTGCCTTAATCGCAAAATAGGCCTGGTTGCACTGGCCTAGTTAATGGCGTAATCTAACAAAAGTTAATCAAGGTAACTTTTGTTATGAATGATTTAGAACGTAAGATTCTCACCGCTATCAAGCAGCAACCGATGGCAACTCAGCAGGAGTTGGCCGCAGCGTTGCAGTTATCACGCGAGTCGGTAGCGGGCTATATTTCTCGGTTGACGCAAAAGGGCGCTATTCTTGGTAAGGGCTATATTCTGCCAAATGCCAACAATATCGTGGTGCTAGGCGGTGCCAATGTCGATTTAACCGGTACCAGTACCGCCAATTTCCGCATGGGCGATTCAAACCCCGGCGTGGTTAACCAAAGCGCCGGTGGCGTGGGTCGTAATATCGCCGAAAATTTAGCTCGGCTCGGCAACGATGTTTCCATGTTGAGTTTGGTGGGTCACGACCATCGAGGTCGGTTTTTAATCGAGCATGCCCGAGAAGTCGGTATTAGCACCGACGACATCATCCAGCACCCTGATTTTGCTACCAGCAGCTATTTAGCGATGAATAATGAGCAGGGCGAATTAGTTGGTGCGATTGCCGATATGGCGATTATTGATCAACTCACACCAGCCTTGCTGGCGGATAAACTGCCTCGGCTACAGGCCGCAACGACTCTTGTGGTCGAAGCCAATTTACTCCCAGAAACGTTAAGCTGGCTTGCACAGCAAAAGCTTTCTGCTCCCATTATTGCCGATGCCGTTTCTGCGGCGAAGGCGCCTCGGTTAATTCCTTTATTGGCAAAAATCGATGTGCTTAAAGTGAATCGCTTTGAAGCATTAGCGATTTTGAAGAAACCAGAAACCGACAGCAGCAGCGTTGAGCAGCTAATTGATGAATTGCTGGCGCAAGGCGTCGGTTCGGTTTTGCTGAGCCTAGCCGAGCAGGGTGTAATGTACGGTGACGCCGAGCATAAGTACCTACAGTCGGTGCCGGCTTGCCAAATAGCCAGTGATACCGGCGCCGGCGATGCGTTGATTGCCGGCTACGTGCATAGCCTTAAATTGACGGAACAGATCAAGCCACGCCTTGGCTTTGCCATTGCTTGTGCTGTCGCCACGCTGGAATCGAAAGATGCGGTTTCAACACTATTAACCGAGACCTATGTTTGCCAGCGATTTGCAGACTTTTTAACCACCACCGAATTCCCTTTAACCGAATTGGAAAGCCACTCAAATGAATAAGTATTTAGATATCCACCCAACTGTTGCTGAAGCTTTAGCGCAAAATAAGCCAGTCGTTGCATTGGAAAGCACTATTATTTCTCACGGTATGCCGTGGCCAGAAAATGCCGAAACCGCCAAGCTCGTTGAGCAGACGGTACGTGAAAGTGGTGCTACACCGGCGACCATTGCGATCATTAATGGTCGGCTAAAAGTTGGCCTGAGTGAACAAGAAATCGATGCGCTAGCCAAAGAGGGTTTGGCGGTGACTAAGTGTTCACGTCGAGACTTACCCTTTGTTGTTGCCAATAAAAAGATGGGAGCAACGACTGTTGCCGCAACCATGATTATCGCGCAAATGGCCGGTATTAAAGTATTTGCTACCGGCGGCATTGGTGGCGTACATCGCGGCGCGCAACAAAGTTTTGATATCTCGGCTGACTTGCAAGAGCTTGGGCAAACCAGTGTCGCGGTTGTCTGTGCTGGTGCAAAATCGATTTTAGATTTAGCGCTGACGCGTGAATATTTAGAAACCTTAGGTGTGCCAGTGTTGGGTTACCAAACCGATAGCCTGCCAGCTTTTTATACTCGCAGCAGTGAGCACAGCATCGATTACCGCCAAGATAGCCCAGAGCAGGTGGCGCAATTTTTAGCGGCTAAATGGCAAATGGGTTTAGAGGGCGGCGTTGTCATCGCCAATCCTATTCCAGAGCAGTACGCTATGCCGACCGAAAAGATTACTGCTGCAGTAGAGCAGGCGTTAGCTGAGGCGGAAGAGCAGGGCATTACAGGTAAACAGTCGACGCCGTTCTTACTGGCTCGGGTTGCCGAATTAACCGGTGGCGATAGCCTTGCCAGCAATATTCAGTTGGTGCTCAATAACGCCCGTTTAGGGGCGCAAATTGCTGTGCAATATTGCCAGCAATAAGCCAAACTTAGAGCTAACTGTTTTCCAAATGTTGGCGTTAAAATGAAAATGATGTCAGTTTGGGTCAGCGCTTTGCTGGCCCTTTTTGTTTCTGCCTGTACGAGTGTTAATGACGACGATAAGGTTGTCATTGGTGTTGCGACAGATGCCGAGAAGCAGGTATTGATCCATTACTTACCTTGGTTTGCCGATGAAAACTACGCGCAAGAGCCTAGTCGCCATTGGTCGCATGGTACGGTGAATGAAGCCTTGGTCGGCGAGTACGATTCACAATCTTGGGCGACGCAGCTTTATCATATTTTGCTTTCAGCCGCGGTCGGTGTGGATGGTGCGATGATTAACATTCGTACCGATTACGACAAAGATGCCTTGTCGATTTTTATGGAATCATTGGAGCGTGTTCGCGCAGTGTATCCTGATTTTGCTTATCACATCTCCGCAAGTATTGACGATCAAGATAAAACCGAAGCGCTGGCTCAGCAAGAGTTCGAATATATTGCAGAACTTATCGATAATTACACCACTTACCTTCATAAAAATGGCAAGCCGGTTATTTTTATTTGGGCATATAACAACCTAACGCCAGCGCAATATCGCAGCATTGCCGATCAGGTGTTTGGCGAGGATGAAGTTATTCTGGTGCAAAACGATATCGATACCAGCGCCGTTGCCGATGAAATTAATATGAATGCTTTTTACCCTTGGGTGAAAGGCTTTGCAGACGATGGCTCCGACTGGGGCGAGGTTTATCTTGATTGGTTTTATCGAACCTCGGCAGACTATTTAACCGATAATAAACAAGAATTTATCGTTGCCGGTGTTTGGCCTGGTTTTGATGATCGGCAAGTGAATTGGTACGGCGATGATTATGCCGGCCGATGGATCGACCGAGCTGATGGCGCGATTTACGATAACACTTGGCAACTGATCGATACCTTTAATAATGAATGGCAGCAAGACATAGCAACCGAAGATATCAGTATCGACTGGGTAGTTATTGAAACCTGGAACGACTTTAACGAAGGCTCAGAGATTGAACCAATTGCGGCTACAGCAGATACCGAATCGTTTCAATACCTTAAATTAACCGACAGCTACATAACCAATTTTAAAGCTACCGACTCCGTTCTGGATGCCGATGATGAATTATTAAACGCAGCCGTAAAGATTTATCAGGCCGCGAAATTAATTGATGATGGCGACAGAGCCAGTGCGAATTATTATTCAACCTTAGAGCAAGCCATTGAAGCCTATTTAAAAGCGGATGCAGAAGGTGCCAGTGACTACGCCGAAACCATTATTGATGGCTAGTGGGTGGTTACTTTGTAGCCTGACGTTGTGCGCGCATCATGTTGCGAACCTGAAACCGGTTTGGGCTGAGCTTGTTTATTAACGAGGCTTGCAATGGAACTGGCTCGCCTGTCATTAATGCGGCCAATATTTTTCCGCAGTATGGCGCGCTGCATAAACCCTTTGAGCCGTGAGCAATATTTAGCCACAAACCATCCAACTGCGGCATTGGGGCTTGGCGGTGAGTCAGTTTGCGCTGTACAGAGGTTTGAAACTGCTGCTCAAACAATTCTGCGTCACAAAGGCTTCCGACTAACGGTAGATAATCTGGTGATGTGCAACGCACGCCTGCTCGCCCACCGGTAGGTTGTTGTTCTGCTAGATTCAGTGCAGGCAATCGAGCATCCAGCGCGCTAAGGTTCTGCTGGTGATCCTGTTCCGTGACAGAAATATCATCGCTTTTTAAACGGAAGGTGCTACCCAAAATAACTTGCTCGTTATGGTTGGGCATAATGTAGCGGTCGCTGCAAATCACGGCGCGCAGCTGTTTTGTCTGTTCGGTGGTTTTTAGATAGCTGACTTGGCCTGCAATCTTGTTGATCGGAAGATGAGCACTTTGTTTAAACTTCAATGCATCGACCGCCGTTGCGATAACCACCTGATCGAACCGGTATTCTGTTTTATCGGCGCTGGTTAATGTCCACTGCTTATTCTGTTGCGCCAACTGGATAATTTCTGTGTTGGTTTTTAGCTCGATTGAGTGTTCGACAATGTAGTGCTGAATCAGCGCGCTGGGCGAAAGCCAGCCGCCGTTGGCAAACCATAAGCCGGGGTTTTCAATTGCTACGCCAGTTAGTTCAGAAAGTTCAGCGGCGGTTTTTACCTCGGCCAATTCACTCGGAATATCACCGCTTAAAAAGGCGTTAAGCTTTTTTAGTTCGGCATCGTTATGCGCCAGCTGGACTAACCCACTCACCTGATGAGGAACCGTTTCAGGAAGGCTTGCTAGTGCGCGTTGAGCGATGATTAACGCTTGGCTGTAAAACTGGCTGGCATCGTTTAACTTGGCTGAAAGCTTGGCGTAAACGGCGCCCTGTAAATTGCCAGAACCGCCAGTAGCGGCTTGGCTCTGTTTTTCAAACAGTGTGACTTGGCAGCCTCGTTTGACTAATTCTACTGCCGTACAAATACCGGCGATGCCAGCACCAATGACGGCAACACATTGCTGGCCGGAGTTTATTCGAGTGTGGATTGGCAGTTCTGAGCTTGGCCAGCCTTGCTGAGTGGTTGCACCGCAAATGCCAATAAAATCACCACGCAACTTATGACGTTTACGGCCATAACCTTGGCTGCGAGTGAGTTTAAAGCCCGCGCCCATCAAGCCATCTTTAACGATACGAGCCGCGGTAAAGGTTGCCGCCGTTGTGCCTTTTTTGCTTAATCGGTTGATCTGTTGGAATAAGGCTGGCTGCCACATATCGGCATTCAGCGCTGGACTAAAGCCGTCTAAAAACCAAGCATCAACACTGGCAGAGAGTTCGCTGTAAACCTGCTGAGCATCGCCATACATCAACAGTAGCCGCACTTGGCCAAACTCTAACAGGTGAAAGCCCTCGAGCGATGGCGGGTATTGAGCCAGTAACTGCTCACTTAAGGCTGCCAATTGTGGCCATTGCTGGTGGATTTGAGCCAGTTGGTGTTTATCGATTGGGTATTTTTCACAGCTAATAAAGGTGAGTCGGCTGTGCTTGCTGGCACTCTGTAAAAATAGCTGCCAAGCGAGCATAAAGCTTAAACCCGTGCCAAAGCCGGTTTCTGCGATGGTGAAGTTTTGTTGTGGCGCTAGCTGAGCAAAGCGCTGCTCTAATTGATTTTGCTGTAAAAAAACAAACTCGGTTTCGGCAACGCCTTCGCCCTTAGAAAAGTAAGAGTCGCCAAATTCGGTTGAGCAGGGAGTGCCGTCGTCGGTAAAACTCAGTTGTGCTTTTTTCATGCCGCAGGTGGTGCTCTAGTGTTGTGTTGGCAGTGCTAAAAAGCGATTGAGCCAATCTTCAAAGAAGGTTTTGGGTAACACGATATCGTTTAGTGAGAAGCGGTTGAGATCATCAAGGGTGTATTGGCTGGCTAAGTATAGCTCCCACTGTACGATGACATCATCAGCAAGACAGATCGCATCGGCTGGACTGATATGAAATTCTTCGCTGTTGCTGAGGTCGTAGTGTTCAACAAATTGGCTGCACCATTCCACAATTTGGAAATGGCTAAAGCGCGACATCGAGCCTAATAAGCCTTGGCTGAGTAAGTCGGCAAGATTTTCTAAGGTGTGAGGTTTGTCGATAGGTTTTTCAGACCAAGCCATTTGTCGTGTCCATAACCATTTGTTGTCTCCAAAATAATCAATGGACAGAGTGTAGCATGTTCGCTTGGGGTTAAAGAACGCCCTGATGGGCGTTCTTTAAATAACAGGAGGATAAAGCGAGCAAGAAAACTGGCTTAAGACCAGCTGTCGCGACGCTTTTTACCCGCAACGCGAGGTAGGATAACACCCAGAATAATACCTAGGATGATTAGACCGCCGCCAGCCAATAACCACTGGTTATCATTGTATTCACGCAATGATTGGTTCTCGGCTTTTAACACATCGTTTTCATTTTTTAGGTTGGCGTTTTCTTCTGAAACTTCTTGGATACGCGCATCAAGGTCAATCGCATCACTGCTGATCGCTCGAATACGGTTCAGTTCTTTAGTTAATTCGGCGTTGTCGGTACGTAAGGTTAAAATTTCGCCGTTTACGTCGCCTTTGTCGGTCAGTAGATCAGAGTACTTTTTCTCTAGATCTTCAATTTGGTTTTGCAGCTGGTTTTTCTCTGCTTCGATATTGGCAATCTTAAGTGCACTGGTCTGTTCACTGGCCAAGTAGCGACGAGGAATCCAACCTTCTAGGCCGGCATCGGTTCGAACACGGCTGTAGCTGCTGCCGTCAGGTGCTTCTAAAACTTCCATGCGAGTGCCCGACTGAATGACTTTTAGGACACGGCCAGAACTGGATGGCTCTGAACGAATGCTGACCCATAATACATCACTTAACCAAGCGGTTTCTGCGAACGTCGCAATAGGTGCAGAAAACAGTGAGAAGACAAGTAACAGTTTAACGACGGATCTGGAAGGCATGGATATTTCCTATGAATAAGTGGTTATATAAAAAGCTGTTTCGCCTAGTCAAAGGCACCCAGTAACATTAATAGCGCATAAGTTAAGGGCCAGAGGCCTTTAATGCAACACAAAGGCCATATTTTTGTTAACCTGAGCGCATATTGCAAACCTCGTTAAGCTGGTCTTTTCGTGGATTATTTTTATCGGACAAGACACTTAAGGATTCGCATCGTTCATGATACCGAATTGCGCCCACGAATGGGAATTGCATTGCCATAGCCGGTTTTCGGATGGCTCGCTTTCATTACCCGAACTATTTCAACTGGCTCAACAAAATGGTGTGCAACATTTGGCATTAACCGACCACGATACCTGTGCTGGGTACCGTCATGCCGTTGATAATCAGCTAGTGCCCGAGGATTTAACCCTGTATCCGGCTGCTGAGCTTTCCTGTATCTGGGCCAAGCGCACCTTGCATATTGTTGGTCTAGGTATCGATGCTTATTCTGAGCAGTGGCTGGCGATAGAGAAAGACTATGACCGGCGGCGCGAAAAGCGTTTTCAGCGCATCGTCTATTTACTGCAAAAAAATGGCTTGAGCGTTGATGAGGCCGCTATCCGCAAGCTGGCAGAACCAGGGCCGCCAGCGCGCCCGCATATTGCTCAATATTTGGTCGACTCTGGTCAGGCTAAAAATATAGCCGCTGTTTTTAAACGCTGGCTAGGTCAGGGGCAGCTGGGTGATGTTAAAAGCCACTGGCCAGATTTAATCGATGCTGTTGCGGCTATTCAACAGTGTGGCGGTATCGCCGTGATCGCTCACCCGCATCGCTATAAACTGACTTGGACCAAAGCCAGAGAGCTGATTGCAGACTTCAGCGCAGCGGGTGGCCGTGGCATCGAAGTCGCTTGCATTGGCATTCACCCAGATATGAGTAAGTTTTTAGTGGCGCAGGCGCAAGAGCACGATTTGCTAGTCAGCGGTGGTAGTGATTTTCACCACTTGCACACCCAATGGCTCAAGCTCGGCACCTATCCGATGTGGCCGAACCATGTAACCAGCGTTAAAGAGTGGCTCTTGCAGCGCGATGTTGCACTGGCGCGTTAAGCGAGTCTCAAGCTTCGCATACGAAAGCTTTGCCGTTGTTCAATTTGTGATAAAGTAGCGGCCTATTCTATCGAGTACTTGGCGGGAGCCAACATGAGTCAATTTTTTGTTATTCACCCCGATAACCCGCAGCCGCGTTTAATCAAACAGGCTGTCGATATTTTACGTAGCGGTGGCGTCATCGCTTACCCAACCGATACCGCCTATGCATTGGGTTGCATGATGGGCGATAAAAACGGTATTGACCGCCTTCGTCGTATTCGGCAGATCGACGATAAGCACAATTTAACCTTGGTTTGTCGCGACCTGTCTGACTTATCCACCTTTGCCAAGGTCGATAACGTCGCCTTTCGCTTGATCAAAAATAACACCCCCGGCCCCTATACCTTTATTTTAGAAGCCACGCGTGAAGTGCCACGCAGACTGTTGCACCCAAAACGCCGAACCATTGGTTTGCGTGTGCTGAGCAACCAGATTGCCGCAGATTTATTGCAAGAGTTAGGCGAGCCGATGTTATCAACCTCGTTAATTTTGCCGAACGAAGAAGAACCATTGGCCGACCCTTACTACATCCGCGATGTCTTAGAGCATGATTTAGACTTGGTCATCGATGGCGGCTTTTGTGGTTTTGAAGAATCAACCGTTGTCAGTTTGCTTGAAGGCGTCCCTGAAGTTGTGAGGCAAGGCGCTGGCGACACCGCCCCGTTCATGTAAACTCGACCCTATGATAGAAGATAACCAACCCACCGAAACATCGGCCGATGATGCCACACCTAAAGCCTCTGAACTGTTTAATGCAGCAGAGCTTCCGGTGCCGCAAGATAAGCTGACGCCAAAGCAGAAAGCCTTGCAGGCTTTGCGTGAGCGCGCTGCGGCTGAGCAGTCGGAAATGCCTTTCGCTGTTGTCGAAGGCGAAGCCATGACGCAGATCCCGATCGATCTGTACATTCCACCGGATGCGCTAGAAGTATTTCTCGATGCCTTCGAAGGGCCGCTCGATTTGCTACTTTATTTAATTCGTAAGCAAAACCTCGATATTCTCAACATCAACGTGTTCGAAATTACCCGCCAATATATGGATTACATTGGCTTAATGAACAACATGCAGCTCGAGTTAGCTGCAGAGTATTTGGTGATGGCCTCGATGTTGGCCGAAATTAAAAGCCGCATGCTGTTGCCACGCCAAGTTGCAGAAGGCGAGGAAGAAGAAGGCGATCCAAGAGCAGAGCTGATTCGTCGCTTACAGGAATACGAACAATTCAAAGAGGCAGCTGAAAATATCGATGAAATGCCACGTGTTGGCCGCGATATGTTTACCGCCGAAGAGATGCGCCCCGATTACGAACGGCCAAAACTTCACCCTGAGGTCGACTTACGGGAAGTGATGCTAGCATTCAAAGAGGTAATGGGCCGAGCTGAAATGTTTGAAGAGCATGAGGTTCATAAAGAAACCCTATCGACCCGAGCGCGAATGTCGGAAGTGTTAGAGCAGTTACAAGGCAAGGCGTTTGTGCCATTTATTAACCTATTCAACACAGACGAAGGTCGAATGGGTGTCGTGGTGACATTTTTAGCGATTATGGAGCTTTCCAAAGAGTCGCTGATTGATCTGGTGCAGAACGAGGTGTTTGCGCCGATTCACGTTAAAGCACGATCAGAATAATGCATGGCAAAAACGATAAATTGTAAAAACGTTAAAAAGTACAGCAGTCGGATAAATTATGACGGATCAAAATAATCAACATTCGCAACAGGATGCCCAAGGCTTAAACGATGAGGCTGCATCCGGCGAGACAACTGAACGCCAAGAGCAGGCGGTTGAAGTCGAAGATCAAGCGATTGATGAAAGCCAAGATCAAGCGGATCAAGGCCAAATAGATCAAGCAGCAGGCGAAACTGAAGAGACAGCCGAGCTAAGCGATCAGCAAGAATCGGAATCGTCTGCCAGTACTGACACTGAGTCAGCGCAAACAGAACAGAAGCCGTTAACCGACGATTCAGCAACAGAGAGCGCTACTGACGAAAGCGCGCAGCTGCAAGATGCCGACCCAGCTGCGCATGGCGATATCGAAATGACCGAGCCAAACGAAGATGTGCTCGACGATAACGAGCAGGGCGACCCTTATGGCGGGCATACCCCTGAAGCGTTAAAAAATATTATAGAGTCAGCTTTGTTTGCCTCCGGTACCACACTGAACGTCAGTCATTTACGGGCGTTATTTGAAGATCATGAGCGCCCGCACGGTCGAACAGTTCGGGCGTTGTTAACTGAATTGGTCGCAGCCTATGAAAACCGTGGCGTGCAATTAGTTGAAGTTGCCAGCGGCTATCGCTTTCAGACCGAAGCTAAAACTGCCCAATGGGTGGCACGCTTGTGGGATGAAAAACCGCAACGCTATTCACGCGCCCTGTTAGAAACGATTGCGCTCATTGCTTATCGCCAGCCGATTACCCGAAGTGAAATTGAAGACGTACGTGGTGTCGCCGTCAGCTCTAGTATTATTCGTACGCTTTTGGAGCGCGAATGGGTACGAGTGGTTGGTCATCGCGATGTTCCCGGTCGCCCTGCAATGTACGCTACAACCCGTCAGTTTTTAGATTACTTTGGTTTAAGCTCGTTAGATCAGCTACCTAATTTGTCGGAAATTAGAAACATGGAAGAGCTGAATCCTCAGATGGATTTAGACACCAAAGAAAACACTGCTGAAACTGATCAGCAGTCAGAAATATCGTTCAGCGGCCTAATCGACAAAATACGCGATACTCAAGCGAGTGGTAAAACGGGTAATGAATTTATCGACGAGCAGCTCGATGATGAATTACAACAGATGGACGATGTGAACAATCAATTCGAACAAGCATTAGAGCAACAGCGGGCAGAAAAAGAACACCCCAATTTAGACTTGGAAGATGAAGACGAGGCAGAAGCAAGCGCGCCGTCAGAGTTAACCGAAGAACCAACCGAACAAACAGATGTGGCGCAGATAAATACGCCAAACCCAACTGGCAGTGTCCTAAATCAAACTGACAGTGCCTCTCAGCCTGAAGATGCCGATCTTGAGCTTTCCGAGCAAGAGAAGTGGAAAATCATTCAGGAAAAACTAGCACAGCAACAAGCTCTGTTGGACGATCGTGAGACCGACCAGCCGAGCGAGGAAAACGATGATGAGTGAAGAAAGAATTCAAAAAGTATTGGCGCAAGCCGGTGCCGGTTCACGCCGAGAAATGGAACGCGCGATTGAAGAAGGTCGCGTCATGGTTAATGGTGAATCAGTCAAGCTCGGCGATAAGATGACACTGTCTGATGAACTGACTCTCGATGGCAAAAGCATTAAGTTAGAAAGTAAAGCAGTGCGTCGTGTGCTGATTTATAACAAGCCCGAAGGCGAAATTTGCACCCGTAAAGACCCAGAAGGCCGACATACGGTTTTCGATAAACTGCCTAAGTTGCCCGGTGAGCGTTGGGTTGCGGTTGGTCGTTTGGATATCAACACCTCTGGCTTGCTGCTGTTTACCAACGACGGCGAAATGGCGAACCGTTTAATGCACCCAAGCCGACAGGTTGAACGCGAATACGCCGTGCGCGTGCTCGGTGAAGTGACGCAAGAACAAATCGATACCATGTGCGAAGGCGTACAGCTGGAAGATGGTTTTGCTAAGTTTACCGATGTGCAGTTTTTTGATGGCCGCGGTGCTAACCAGTGGTTCCATGTGGTGATTATGGAAGGGCGTAATCGTGAAGTTCGTCGCTTATGGGAAAGCCAAGGCTTGCAAGTTTCTCGTTTAAAACGAGTGCGCTATGGTTCGGTGTTTTTAGATTCAGAAGTGCGCGCCGGTACTTGGCAAGAATTACCGAAAAAAGAAATCGATAAACTTGCCGCCAGTGTTGAACTGCCCGCCATGCCGTGGAAGTCAATCGTGAAAAATAAGTTTGATCCACTAAAACGAAAAATGGAAAAACAACGAACAAGACGTTCGGTAGGAAAGCGTTAATCGAACAATGAATGACATTCAGAGCGTTGATGTTTTAATTATAGGGGCCGGAGCATCCGGCCTTTTTTGTGCCATCGAAGCGGCTAAGCGAGGCCGTAACGTTTTGGTTGTCGACCATGCCAACAAAGCTGGTAAGAAAATCTTGATGAGTGGCGGCGGTCGTTGCAACTTCACCAATATGGATGTTACACCGGCTCACTATTTAAGCCAAAACCCACACTTTGTGCGCAGCGCGTTAAGCCGTTATAGCCAATGGGATTTTATCGGCCTCGTTTGCCAGCATGAGGTGGCTTACCACGAACGAGACCACGGCCAGTTATTTTGTGATAACAACTCAAAAGATATTTTGAATCTATTACTGAGTGAATTAAAAACTGCCGGTGCTCAGTTACAACTCAATACTAAAATCGAATCAGTCGAGAAAAAAGACGGCTTGTTCCTACTGCAAAGCAGTTCTGGCGTTATACAGGCGCAATCGTTAGTTGTCGCGACAGGCGGACTTTCTATACCAACAATGGGCGCTAGTGATTTTGGTTATAAAATCGCGCAGCAGTTTGGTCACAGTTTGGTGGAATATCGAGCCTCGCTGGTTCCTTTCACTTGGAACACGGCAGATAAGCAAAGCTGGAGTGAGCTTTCTGGCTTATCACAAACCGTCACGGTCAGTACAGAAAGTGGCCAGGCTTTTCATCTCGATGCATTAATTACTCATCGAGGTTTAAGTGGCCCAGCGATGTTACAAATTTCTAACTATTGGCAACCCGGTGAGGCGCTGTTTATCGATTGGCTGCCAAGCATTGAGATCGAAGTAGAAATTCAACAAGCCAGACATCAACAGGGCAAAAAGCAACTGAAGAATTTTTTAACAGGCTTTATGCCCACTCGCTTAGCAGAACATTTTTGTGCGCTTTGGCAACTAGAAAAACTACTGGCCGATTTAACTAAAGACGATGTTGCAACCATTAAAAGCCAGTTGCATCAGTGGTGTTTTAAGCCCGGTGGAACAGAAGGCTATCGCACCGCTGAAGTTACCTTGGGTGGCGTCAGCACCGAGCAAGTATCATCAAAAACCATGCAAAGCCAGCTGTGTGAAAATCTCTATTTGATTGGTGAGGTGCTGGATGTTACCGGTCACTTAGGCGGTTATAACTTTCAATGGGCATGGTCCAGTGGTTGGGCTGCTGGCCAAGAATGTTGATGGCGTTTGTATCTATGTTGATGGTTTGTATATATGAAGAATGATGAATATTGCATTTTAAAGAGTTGCTCAAATGAATGATCTTAAAAAAATCGAAAACTCGATTAATGCCCAGAAAAATAACCTTTACCAGATAATAAAAAAACCTGCTTTGCTTGTTTGTTTTTTAATGTGGGTATTTCTATCACTATTAGTGACGCATAGTGAAAAAGATATCGGTGACGCTTTTTTTTACTTCGTAATGTTTTTTTGCATATTAATAGCAGCCTATATGCTTGTTATTTTTTTGCTTAAATTTACTGTTGGAGGCAAAGAGACTGTATTAGCTACTGCGACTGTTGAAGGCTTTATCCGTGAAAAGAAGGTTGAATACTTTACGCCAAAAACAGGAACCGTCACTAATTATATATATTATCTGGATGTCATAAATTCATCACCACGCTTAAGAACAGTGACGATTAACTTTGTGCAATACGATTGCGTGAGTGAAATGTATCGCCGTAATCCAGATAAGCTGATCAAAACGGAAGTCGCAATCTTAAAACCTAAAGCTGCTGACTTAATCTCTAGTTATACATTAGACGGAACGCTGGTTCTATTACCATTTAAAGAATATGTTTCTGACAAGGATACCGCAGGGAAAATTGTCGAAGATAGTGCAATAGATGAGCAGTACGTAGCTCCGTTGCAGCTCGGCCGACAGCCTGTTTTCAATGCTGCCAGATACCCTGAAATTAAAGAGAATGCTCAATATGAAGATGTGCTAACGCCCGGCATGTCAATTATTAAGTTTGAACACTTTGACGACGTAACGCTAGAGCAGGAGACAGTCTTCGAAGGCGATAAGTTAATGGATTATAGCTATATCAAAGATGCTATATCTGAGTCGGGTAATGTCTATAATGAGTTTATGGATTTTCGTACACGCGAGGAGCCTAAAGTACACCGTAAGGGGCCTAATTTTTTAGGCTACTGCCTTATCTTTTACGCGGTTAACTTTTTTTTCATCCGAAATCATTCCAGCTTCCAAGATTCATACTTGTTTCTAAACATATTGATCACTTCTGTTTTAGTACTAGGTTATGCTTTTTTTATCTATGTTCCTCTAAGGGTTTCGTTACCCGTTCGGTTTCATCGAAATAATGACGAAGTATATCTGTATGAAAAGCAGGGGCTGTATAAAGTTCCTTGGCAAGAGCTTGATGTTTCTATCGTTGCTAGAAAACAGGATTCCGATACCATTTATGATTTAGTTGTCTGGTTGCCAGGAAAATATAATCATGAAAATAAGAATGCGCCAGATACCTATAGAACGCTCTATAGCTCTAGCAATATACATGGGAAAGTTTATTTTTATTGGGATTATATTAACCGCTACATGAACTTTGATCCTTATTTTGAGCAGTATATTGAATCAGACGATAAGCCAAAAAAGAAAGAAAAAGAACAAAAAGACCCAACCAAAGGAGCGAGTTTATTTGATCTTTTTATAGGCCTTGTTGTGTTTTTTATGATCCCGGTAGTTATAATTTTTTTGGCATCAGACACAAGTGCTTTGAGAGCGAGGTTAAACCCGAATAAACAAAAGTGGCCCGATATCGTACATAAATGGAGCGGTCGCATTTCAAATTGGTACTGACTTGCAGTACCAATTAATCGTTATGGTTATTAAATTACAGGCTCTTGTTGATGGCTTATAAATTCTAGTAAGGAACTTTCAAAGGCAGTGAGAGCTTGGTCGAACTCTTCACGATAGGTAAAGCTACCCAATGCCATTCTTATGGCGTTTTCTTTAGTTGGTGTCGTAGCAGGGTGGTTAAATAAATCCGCAGTTCTTACTTTAATGTTTTTGGAATTCAGGTAGCCGCTAAGTTGGTTCATGTTGAATTGAGGAGGTAATTTTAGCCAAACATTCAAACCGCCTTCGGTTGCCTCTAAATGATGCTTGACGGAAAACTCCATAAAACGCTTCTGACGATAACGCATTTCTTGCGCTAATAGTTCTTGGTTGTATTGAAAGCTTTCATGCATTAAAAAGCGGCTGGCCAGTTCAATGTTTATGGTCGAGACCATCCAGCATTGGCTGTGTAGGTTTAAGTTAAACTCTTTTTGCCAGCCTTCTGGTACTAGAGTAAAGGCTATTCTTAATCCGCCAGCGACGTATTTAGATAAACTAGAAACATAAAACACTCGATCGGCTGCCAGTTGTTGCAGCGGCGTTCGCCAATCTTCAGGTAAGCAATAGTTAACATCATCTTCAATGATATAAAAATCATATTGCTGGCTGAGTGCAACAATCTTTTCTAACACTTCTGCGGTATAGCGAATGTTTGTTGGGTTTTGCATGTTTGGAGTAATGTACAGCACCTTAGGTCGATGCTGTTGGCAATAGTGCTCTAGAGCTTCAGTATCTAGGCCATCTTTAGTCAGCGGCACGGCTAAAGGCTTTAGACCGCAGGCATCAACGGCACGAAAAAATCCAGGGTAGGCGAGCTCCTCGTGTAAAATAAAATCTTCTTTATGTGTGAGTATTTGCAAGCAAGTATAAATACCCTGTTGTGCGCCTTGAGTAAAAACTAAAGTTTCTGCAGCCGTGTGAATGTTTTTACTAGCCAGCCAGTCGATAAAAATAGTTCGATGTTTATCAATGCCGGTGGCTGCATAAGTCATTACTTCTTCTATGGCGTGAGTATCTAACGCTAAATCCTGTAACGCATTTTTTACTAAATTTTGTTGCCCGAGCATTGGCTGCATGCTTGATGCAAAGTCATATTCTTTATTTTCTTGTTTGCTGATATCCATAACTGTACCCATAACAATTAAAATGCTGCTCATTTCATGGTGTATTAAAGCCGTTAGTTGAAATGTATACTTTAAATTATGTCGGTACAATTTGTTTATCGACTATAACGAGACTATTATCACTGCGTTACTGTTAACAAGCTTGCCAACGATATTTTTATAATTCGTTGCTGCTATTCTATGATTCGCGGTTGAACCCGCGTAACGAAAAATCATTAAAAAACTAAAAAGGAATAAGTTCGTGAGTATTATTGTAAGGCGAGCAGAAGCAAATGATGCTCGGGCAATCAAAGAGGTTTATGAAGGCAAAGCGGCTTATGGCAATACCTTGCAGCTACCCAAACCTTCGTATGAATTATGGCAGCAACGCTTTAGTAACGTGCCAGAAAATGTATATGCTTATGTAGCGCTGATCGAAGATGAAGTTGTTGGTAACTTGGGTTTTCATGTGCAGACTAATCCTCGTCGTCGGCATGTCGCAACCTTTGGTATGGGTGTTAAAGATAATTTTACTGGTCAGGGTGTTGGCAGCGCTTTACTCGCGACAGCAATCGATTTAGCCGATAACTGGCTCAATATTAAACGCATTGAAATCACGGCTTTTGTTGATAACACCAGTGCGATTAGCCTGTATAAAAAATTTGGTTTTGTTATTGAAGGCGAAGCGCCTGCTTACGCCTTCCGTAACGGTGAGTTTGCTTCGGTGTACCACATGGCTAGAGTCGTGAGCTAAAGCGCTTGACACTCTGGTAATGCTTTAGACATGATGTCACCAATAAAACCTGCACCAATAGTTAATGAGATATGCCTCGACTCTACATCGATATGTGTGTCAAAGTTGGCCTAATAGTTCTTCTAGCTCGTTTTGCCATTGCTGCTGTTTTTTCGGTTTTTGGAATTTTTTCTTCCTTGCTTTATCTTCTGTGAGTAATGTTTCTAATTGGTAGACGCGTTCTAATAGTAACTCTTCATTAGTTGTTGAGCCTGTATCTTCACCTGCAACCGAGGTTGAGCTGTTATTGTTTCTAGGTCTAGCAACAGAATCAATAGAAGTATCTCTGTTAGGGTGGTTGTTTAATGAGTCGTGGATCGTTGTATCAAGCGAACGATAGAAGTCATTCAGATCGTGAATTTCTTTTAATTGCCCAGCCTCTATTAACCAATAGCGAGTCGCCACTCGTTCAATAAATAATTTATCGTGTGAGGTGAGTAGCAAGGAAAGTCCATCGGCCATGAGTTCCTGCTCTAATTGTTCCTTACCCTGTAAATCAATGTGGTTGGTCGGTTCATCCATGATCAGTAAGTTTGGCTGCTCTAATTGAAAACCTAGTAAAACTAACCGTGCACGTTCGCCACCACTGAGCCTGTTAACGAGACGAGAGTGGTCGCGATACGCAAAGCCCCAGTGAATTAAGGTTTGGGTTATATCGTCTGCTTGTGCGTGGCTGTGCTCAAGTAGCCAGTCGAAAATGCTGATCGGCTGATCGAATAGCTCCAACTCCTGATCAAAATAACCAATGCGAACATTCGGGTTGAAACGAGTTGTGGTTTGTTGGCCAATATCCTTTTCGCTGTTAGCTAATAACGACTTAATGCAACTGGATTTGCCGCTGCCGTTAATACCTAAGAGTGCAATTCGATCACCGGGCCGAAAAACCAGTTCATCAATAGCATAAAGTAAGCGACCGTCAGGTGCAGTGATGCGTTCGTTCTCAAAAGTGAACAGTTGTTTCGAGCGCAAAAGCTCGGTATCAACCGATAGCGATAAGCCTGTACCTTGCGAGATAAAGGTTTTGTTTGCTTCTAGCTTATCAACACGTTTTTCCATCGTTTTTGCTTTACGAGCGAGATCTTCGTTATCGTAAACCTTACCCCATGTTGCGAGCCGTTTTGCGCTAACTTTTAGCTTATCGATTTGCTTCTCTTCGCTGGCACGAGTTTTAGCGGCGGCTTCATCTTGGTCGGCGAGCGCAAGCCTTGCCAAGCTGTAAGGTAAAGCGAAACTATAACAACGTTCATCGCGTAGCCATAAGGTTCGATTAGTCACACTATCGAGCAAATCCCTATCGTGCGAAATCATCAAAAAAGCCGGAACCTGTGGTTGCGATAAAAATTGCTTTAATGCATTCATAGCGCTTACGTCCATATGGTTTCCGGGTTCGTCGAGTAAAATCAATTCCGGCTCCTTGATAATCGCGCGCGCAAAAAGAATTAAACTCTTTTGGCCACCGCTGAGTTCGGCCATTTTTTGTTTAAACTGGTCGTTGCTAAAGCCAAGACTGTAAAGGAGGGTTTCTGCTTCGTATTTGCGGCTGAGACGTTCATCGAATTCTATCGTATCGAGTAATGAATCGAGCATGGTTAGCTCGGCTAAACCTTCAGGAACAAACTGTTCAACTGAGCCAACCTTTAATCCGCGTTGAATCTGAATGCGTCCGTCGTCTGGCGTTTGCCTGTTGAGTAAGAGTGATAATAGTGAAGACTTTCCACAACCGTTATGACCTACAAGACCAATGCGATCACCGGGTTCAATAGAAAAGGAAAGATTATCAAACAGCTTTTTAGTACCTGCTTGAAAAGAAATATTAAGAACATTTATTAAGGACATGTTTCACCTATGCGCAATTGAATTAATCATTGCACAGATGAGCACTGAGAAGGGTGGTTCAGTTTTTCAGCGAAATCTGTGCGTTAAACAAGATTCGCTAAGCGTGGGTCGCCAAGATGAAATGCGTAAGTTAATACGCAAGAAAATGCAGCAATGTGCATGGGTAGCCTCCTTATATAATCGTGATGGTTTTTAGTGTCGCCTTGGTTAAAGCGTACAGTGTACCGCAAAGATTTATGGTTAATATAAAACCTTATACGTACCTTGAAATCTTATAGGTACTGAGAAAGCTCAGTACGAATAGCTCAGTACCCATAACCTCGACCCTGAAACGCTATTTTACCTTGAACTATCGGTAGAACGCTAGAGTTGTTCGGCTTATAAGTTTTCGGCCACCTTAACATCGGCTTGCCAATGCGAGACGATGTCGGCGATCTCAGGACGGCAGCTGCCACAATTACTGCCACAGCGGAGTTCACGCTGAAGTTCACTTTGGCTTGCCTCGGGGTGTTGTTTTAAGTAATCGCTAATGTCGCTGTGATAAACATTAAAACAACTGCATACGCGTTGACCGATGACGTCGATACTTTTAGACATCAGCTCGTTTTCTAATTCGCTGTTACATTGGCCTTGTTCGAACATGCGCATTAACGCATCTAATGCTGGAATGGGCGATTGTTCTGAAACACTGACGATGTAGTCAATCTGCGAATCCACAATGCCGGTAATGCGATATTCATCTTGGTTGGGTCGCCGGTATTGCAACTGCTTTTCTACGTTTGGTAAGAGGCTAAGACACTCCGATTCAAGCATTGATTCTGATAGTGCCTGTAGATAAAAATAACCACGATTGACTTCAATAGACACCGAAAAATTATCGTTATGATTCAATGAAATAGCTTGCTGACTGAATAGTGCTAACCAGCGCTTGGTTGTAACTGCCTGTGCCTGAACCCGATTCTGTTTGTATTGTGGCTGCCCAGAAACAGGGTCGGCAATAAATTGAGTTAGATTGTTAGCTTTGGTTTTATTCGCGAACTGCTGGTTCCAATGAATCGACATATAGCACTCTCCTGGACTCTGTGATGTGCTGAGTTTTGCGATAGCTAGCGTGTTCGAATTTTTGTTGGCTATTTTCACAAGGTCATTAGCCATTATTGATAATTTTTTTGCATCGAGTGGGTTAATCAGCACACTTGGGTAAAGCTCGTGACTGTTGAGTTTTTTTGCAGCACTGGTGCGAGTCATGGTGTGCCATTGATCGCGCCCGCGCCCATTATTGAGTATTAAGCTATTTTTATCAGCGGCGTTAAGTTCAGGTAACTTAGGCGTAATGGCGATAAAATTGGCTTTTTTATCAGCGGTAAAAAACTGCTGGTCATCAAACATTCGCGCTTTGCCACTGGGGTAGGTTTCATTCACCGGCCACTGAATCGGCTTTAGGCTATCGTATTGCTGTTGAGTGATGTTGGAAAATGCGCTGATGTCGAAGTCTCGGCTGCCGTTGTTTTCAAAGCCGCTTAGCTGAGCGTGTTCTCTAAAAATTTCGTAGGCGTGTTCATATTGGAAGGCGTCACCGTAACCTAGCCGCTTTGCAACTTCGCTGATAATCCACCAATCGTGGCGTGCTTGGCCGAGTGGCTGGATAAAACCACGTTGTCGAGAAATAGTGCGGTCAGCGTTGGTCACGGTGCCATTTTTTTCACCCCAGCCCGTGGCGGGTAACAGCACATCGGCGTATTGGGTGGTGTCTGTTTCGGCCATGCAGTCAGAAACAATTAGGCACTCGCACTGTTGCAAGATTCTTTTTATGCGGTCTGAGTCGGGTAATGAAACCGCTGGGTTTGTACCGATTACCCAAAGCACTTTAATTTTATCTTGCTCAACCGCTTCGAACATATCTAATGCTTTTAAGCCGGGTGCTTTAGCAATGTTGTTGCTGCGCCAAAAACGGCTGACTTTATCGATGCCTGTGGCATCGAATTCCATATGAGCGGCCAACGTGTTGGCTAAACCGCCAACTTCACGTCCGCCCATGGCGTTAGGTTGGCCAGTGATGGAGTAAGGGCCACAGCCCGGTTTGCCAATTTGGCCACTAGCTAAGTGGACATTAATAATGGCGTTGCACTTATCGGTGCCACTGTTGGATTGATTAATGCCCATAGAATAAAAACTAATACTGCGCTTAGCATTGGCAAACCAATCATAAAACTGGCGTAATTTATTTTCTGAAATACCACAAAACAGAGCGACCTCTGTTAGCGTTTGTGGGCAGGCTTCAAGTGCCTGTTCAAAATTGTTGGTGTGCTGATTAATAAATGTTTGATCGAGTTTCCCAACACGCGCTAAATAAGCCAGTAGACCATTGTAAAGCATGGCATCGGTGCCGGGTTTAATTGCCAAATGCAAATCTGCTTCGCCAGCCGTCGCCGATCTTTTAGGGTCGATCACCACCATTTTATAGTGGGGATTTTTTTTCTGAGCTGCTCGCATGCGTTGATACAAAATCGGATGCGTCCAAGCCGCATTGGAGCCGATGAGGATCATCAAGTCGGTTTCTTCTAAATCGTCATAGCTGTTCGGTACGGTGTCG
This sequence comes from Reinekea thalattae, assembly GCF_008041945.1. Taxonomy (NCBI): domain Bacteria; kingdom Pseudomonadati; phylum Pseudomonadota; class Gammaproteobacteria; order Oceanospirillales; family Saccharospirillaceae; genus Reinekea; species Reinekea thalattae. Next base: position 360,311 of record NZ_VKAD01000002.1, read on the forward strand.
CTGCCAAAGGCACGCTTATAGGCCGCGACCGCCGAAGACATGCAGAGCCGTGAATTGGTATCAACGTTCGCGCTACCGATAAAGCCTTTCATCAGCTTATTGGCAACATAATAATCTTCGCTAAGAATCTGGCCGCTTAAATAAAAGGCGACTGAATCGGGACCGTATTGTTCAATACTTTGGCGAAACTTCTCTGCAACGTAGTCCAGAGCTTGTGTCCATGACGTCTGTTGGTTTTCGACAACGGGGGCTTGCAAACGGCCATGGCTGGTTAACGTTGACGAAAGCTGACTGCCTTTAATGCACAGCTTACCGGCATTGGCAGGGTGCTCGGCATCACCCTGAACGCTGACGCTATCATTGACTGGTTTGGCTAAAACACCACAGCCAACACCACAGTAAGGACAGGTTGATTTAATCGTCTCGCTAGCAAGCGGTTTTAGCTTTGGCACAACAAAACCTGTTGGTTTTCTATTTTTGCCGCCCAAACAGGCACGTACATATTTTCATCTTCTAGGCACAGGCCAGTTAAAAAACTAAAGTGCTGCTTGTAAAGTGGCGAGGCAACACAGAGCTGCCCTTTAATGTCACAGACAATGCCTCGCGCAAGCACGTTGGCTCGACTAAAAGGATCGAAATGGCCAATGGCGTAGACGCTGGGCTCTAAGTGTGGCAAATAAAAAATCGCCACCTGTTGGTTGTCGAATTTGGCGGCAACGCCAGAGTATGGGATTAGGTCCTTTGTACTACAGACGGCTTGCCAAGTTTTGTGTGTCGTAGACATGCTGTTCTCCTTGAAAGCTTGTAGGGGTTAACCGGCGTTGCTGACGGCAATGAGTTGTTCTTTTTCATCCGTGCGAGCAGGGCGTATTTGACCGCGCTCTTGTACGAAGACAATGTTGTCGTCGCTATCGGCGGCGTTGACAAAGGTGCGGAAGCGTTTCAGTTTTTCTTCGTCGCGTAACGTTGTTGCCCATTCACATTGGAATGTGTTTAGTAGCCGTTCCATCTGTACTTCAAGGTCGGCATTGATACCTAAGTGATCATCGATGACGACAGATTTTAAATAATCCAAACCGCCTTCTAAGTTTTCTAACCAACGAGCAGTACGCTGTAAGCGCTCGCCAGTACGGATGTAAAACATAAAGATTCGGTCGATGTATTTAATCAACGTGTCATCGTCGAGGTCGGTTGCAAATAGATCGGCGTGTCGAGGTTTCATGCCGCCGTTACCGCAAACATAAAGGTTCCAGCCGTTTTCGGTAGCGATGACGCCAAAGTCTTTACTTTGTGCTTCGGCACATTCTCGAGTACAGCCACTGACGGCGAACTTAACTTTGTGTGGTGCGCGAATGCCTTTGTAGCGGTCTTCAATATGGATCGCCATGCCAACCGAGTCTTGAACACCATAGCGACACCAAGTGCTGCCAACGCAGCTTTTAACGGTACGTACCGACTTGCCATAGGCTTGGCCGGTTTCAAAACCCGCATCGACCAACTGCTGCCAAATCAGCGGCAGCTGATGCAGTTGTGCACCGAATAAATCAATACGCTGACCGCCGGTAATCTTGGTGTAGAGCTTAAATTCTTTAGCGACTTCGCCAATTTTAATCAGCGCGTCTGGGGTGATTTCGCCGCCTGCAATTCGCGGCACAACAGAATAGGTGCCATCCTTTTGCATGTTGGCTAAAAAAGTATCGTTGGTGTCTTGCAAGCTAACATGCTCTTCGTTGAGTACGTGCTCGTTCCAAGTCGCTGCCAGAATACCGCCGACTGTCGGTTTGCAAATTTCACAACCCAAACCTTGGCCGTGCTCGGCTAAAAGTTGCGCATAGGTTTTAATTTGTTTAGTTAAAATAATGTGCGTTAGTTCTTCACGGCTGTAAGAAAAGTGCTCGCATAAATGGTTGTTTACTTCCACGCCACGTTTGGCTAATTCGGCGTTGACGGTGTCTTTTAATAGTTGAGCACAACCGCCACAGCCACTGCCTGCGCCGGTGCAATCCGATACATCCGCAGCGGTACAGCAGCCGTTATCAACTGCGGCAATAACATCGCCTTTGGTGACATTCAAACAAGAACAAATGGTGGCTGTATCGGGCAGCATATCTGCACCAAGCGCTGGCGCCGAATCGGTAGAAGGCAGGATTAACGACTGAGGTTCCGCTGGTAATTCAATCGCATTTAGGCTGTATTGCAGCAGGGTATCGTAGTAGCTGTTATCACCGACCAACACCGCGCCGAGTAATTTTTTACCATCTGCACTGACCACCATTTTACGGTAGGTTTTTTTGGTGCCATCGTAATATTGGTAGATTTCAGCGCCTTCGGTTTGGGCGTGAGCGTCACCAATGGAGCCGACATCGATGCCCAATAACTTCAGTTTGGTCGACATGTCTGCGCCAGTGAAGTTGGCTTCGATAGAAAAAATATCGGATGCCGCTGTTTCTGCCATGCGATAGCCGGGAGCGACTAAGCCATAAATTTTATTTTGCCATAACGCCACTTCGCCGATGGCATAGATATTTTCGTCTGAGGTTTGACATTGGTCGTTGATAATAACGCCGCCGCGTTCGTGAACATCCAAACCGCATTCTCGCGCCAATTGGTCTCTTGGCCGAATACCGGCAGAGAACACCACCATGTCGGTTTCTAATGGGTCATGATCTTTAAAGGTCATTCGGTAGCGACTGCTTTCGCCAGCTTCAATCAGTGTCGTGGCGTAGCCAGTATGCACCTGAACATCGGTTTCTTCGATTAATCGCTTGAGCAATTCGCCGCCGTCTTCATCAACCTGAACCGGCATCAGCCTAGGTGCAAATTCAATGACGTGCGCTTCTAAGCCGAGTTGCTTTAACGCGTTCGCCGCTTCTAAACCGAGTAAGCCGCCGCCAATAACAACGCCGGTTTTGGCTCCTTGAGCACTGTTGCGAATGGCATCTAAATCGTCGAGGGTGCGATAAACAAAACAGTGTTCTTGTTCGTGCCCAGGCACTGGCGGCACAAAGGGATACGAGCCTGTGCCCAGAACCAACTTATCGTAGTTAAAACTTTGGCCGCTGGCTGTAGTCACCTGCTGTGTTTTGCGGTTAATGCCTGTTACGGCATCGCCCATAATAAAATGAATGCCCAGCTGGTCGTATTCTTCCGCGCTGGTTAGAGCTAAGTGATCGGCATCGTTGTCAAAGTATTCCGATAGATGAACACGGTCGTAAGCAGGGTAGTGTTCTTCACCGATTACCGTGACTTGCCAGTCGGCAGCGTTTTTTTGTGCTTTTAGATTTTGCATGAACTGAATAACAAAATGGTGGCCGACCATCCCATTGCCTACAACAACCAATCGATTCATTTCTCTTCTCCTAGGCAAAAAAAAACGCCCGAAACATCCTGCAGTTAAGCAGTGTGTTTCGAGCGCCTTTGCTCTTATGATTTTTCTATCTGTCGTGTGATTTTTTAGCTTGCTAAAAAATCAATTAAATCTGTTTATGTCTAAATTTAAAGGCATTAATTATGCCATTTTAAAAATAACCTCGCGGTGTTCCTTTGAGACCGTTGATGTTACTGGTCTGGCTTGGCATAAAACAGCTCGCGCAGTTGAACCGCTACTGTGCTTTTTTGCACCGTTGAAGTGCGGTTGTCAAAATCAGGCGTCACAATCGGGTCGCTTTTCGGTACAGTTCAAGGTCGAAGGCTTGTTGAGCGGACTCAATATCCTGTACTACCCGTTCAGGGTGCCAGCGCTTAATGTTTTCTGCGATTGCTTTGGTGCGCTCAAAAGTTTGTTCGGTTGCCTGATTAGAAAAATATATTTTTTTACCGACAGGATTTTTAAAGCAACGGCTAACATCTTCATTGCTCATAGAGAGTACATCGCACTCAACCATCCATTCGGTCAGTTGTTGTGATTCAATGTTTTGCTCTAACCATTCACAGGCTTTATAGATAGCCCGTGTTAGGCCTAATACCGCGGTTTCATTTTTATTGGCCCATAGACTGTTTAGGCCGAGGCTTTTTTCTGGTGCATCTGGCCAAAGTTCATGCGCAGAGGCAACGACTTCGCAGCCACCCTGTTCTTGGGAGTAGCTGTTCCATGGTTCGCCAACGCAAAAACCATCGATATCCCCACGCGATAGCGCTTGCCACATCGACTTAGGCGGCACCACGCGGATGTTCACTTCGCTTGGGTCGACCTGCTGTTGTTCGAGCCACATTCGCAGCTGTAAGTTATGCATAGAAAAGGGATAAACCACACCAAAAGAAAGCTTGTTATTGCCGCGAGCTTCTTCTTTAACCAGCTGTTTAAGAGGTTTGTCGGTTTTAGTAATACGATGAGATAACGTAATGGCATTGCCATTAAGCCCCATGTTTATCGGGCTGATCATTCTTGGTGTTTCATGATAAAGCGCTTCGGCAACAATGGCCGGCGTCAGCATGTGGCCGCCTTGGTAAACTCCTAAGGTTATTTTTTCTATGAGACTGGCCCAGCTGTATTCTTTGTGAAGCTCCACTTGAACATTGTTTTGTTCAAATAACCCCAGTTTTTGTGCCACGATCAGCGGCGCGCAATCTAACAATGGGATAAAGCCTAATTCTATTTTATCGGACATAACTAACGTACTTTCCTGTTAACTAAATAGCTCAACGATATCGCTTGCGACATCACGTAGTGGTCGATTTTTTTGCATCGCTAGGTTACGTAAGGTGGTATAGGACTCGTTTTCATCAATGCCTTTGTGTTTCATCAGTAGCCCTTTGGCTTTCTCGATGACTTTACGATCTTGTAATTCGGAACGAGCGCTAAGTAACTCTGACTTTAGCGCTTGGTATTCATTAAATCTGGCAATGGCTGTGCGTAGCACGCCTCGTAATCGACCTTCGGTTAAGCCGTCGACCACATAAGCACTGGCGCCAGCTTTGATCGCTTGTTCGATAATACCCTCGTCATCGTGCTCAGAAACAACCAACACGGGCTTGGGGTTTTTATCACTGACTAGTGCAAGGTCTTCTAATACGTCTCGGTCGGGTGCTTTGGTGTCAACGATAATGACATCCGGTGAGAACGCATTCACCATTTGATAAATAGAGCTGGTCGTTCGGCTGCGATAAATGACCTGGTGCCCATGACTTTGCAATGCCTCTTTTAATATTGCTGCACGACCGGGTTCGTCATCGACAAGCATAATGTTTAGAGCGTCTGTTGCAGGCATAGTGTTCCGCTAATGGTTTTAACTTAGTCACATTTTGCAGCGAATAGACAAGCTTGGCTAGCAAAATTTATAGCGCTATGTTTTTGCCGAAACATGATGCATGTGTCTATTGGCGTCATTGAATAAGCTGATTCGATTTGCAATGTGACGCGATTAGAGTAGCGCCTTCGAGTACTCATCTATTACTTTATTAAAGTGCTCAGACTAAAAAATTCAAGAAACTTTGCAGCTATATTTTTTTATAGGCTAATTGTTTTTTGCATAAAAATGGTGCGAGAGAAATTATTTTGTGCCATCGCTGCCCAATTTTGTTGAACGATTAACAACGAATAAAATACCTAACAGGGCTCGCGCCGCGCTATTAAGCCAGTTAGCATGTTGTGGCACAGCAAATGCAGGAATAACTCGAACATGAAAATTACAAAGCCCGATTTTATGGCTTTGACATAAACTGAATTTAGGCAAAGGCGCCAAAGACTAAACCAACTATACTGGTTTAGCTTTGGCGCTTTTTTTTTTGGGGAGAGAAAAATGAATTTTAAAAAGATCCTGTCAGCCGTTGGTGTGAGTCTGGTTGTTGGCGGTTTAGCGTCGGTGCAAGCAGAGGTCGGTGCACCAGAAAAAGAAGATTTAAAATTTGGCTTCATTAAGTTGACCGATATGGCGCCGTTGGCAATCGCTTATGAAAAAGGTTACTTCGAAGATGAAGGCCTTTATGTTGAGCTTGAAGCGCAAGCAAACTGGAAGGTCTTGCTTGATCGTGTCATTACTGGTGAATTGGATGGCGCTCACATGTTAGCAGGTCAGCCATTGGCCGCGACGATTGGTTACGGCACCAAGGCGCACATTATCACTCCATTTTCTATGGACTTGAACGGCAATGGTATTACCGTTTCCAATCAAATCTGGGATGAAATGCAAAACTATGTACCTAGAGACAGCTCTGGCAAGCCGGTTCACCCGATTAAAGCAGACTATTTAAAACCAGTTGTCGATAGTTACATTGCCGATAGCAAGCCGTTTAACATGGGCATGGTATTCCCAGTATCGACCCATAACTATGAACTGCGTTACTGGTTGGCGGCAGGCAATATTCACCCAGGCTATTACGCGCCCCATAAAGGTGATACTTCTGGCCAAATAGATGCCGATGTTTTGCTATCGGTCACACCACCGCCACAAATGCCTGCAACGATGGAAGCCGGTACTATTTATGGTTATTGCGTTGGTGAACCGTGGAACCAGCAAGCAGTCTTTAAAGGCATCGGTGTACCGGTCATTACCGATTATGAAATTTGGAAAAATAATCCAGAAAAAGTTTTTGGTATTAACGCTGAATTTGCAGAAAAGTATCCGAACACGACTGTACGCTTAACTAAGGCGTTGATCCGTGCAGCGAAATGGTTAGATGAAAATGACAATGCTAACCGTGAAGAGGCCGTTGAGATTTTAAGTCAACCTTATTACGTTGGTGCAGATTACGAAGTGATTGCCAACTCGATGACTGGCACCTTTGAATACGAGAAGGGCGATAAGCGAGACATTCCAGATTTCAACGTGTTCTTCCGTTACAACGCAACCTATCCATACTATTCCGATGCTATTTGGTATTTAACTCAGATGCGTCGTTGGGGGCAGATCAGTGAGCACAAAGATGATCAGTGGTATTTCGATATTGCTAAAGACGTCTACCGTCCTGACATCTATGAAACAGCCGCCAAAGCTCTGTTAGAAGAGGGTGGTTTCTCCGCTTCTGAATTCCCTAACTTTGCAACAGAAACAGGCTTTAAAGCACCACAGAAAGATTTCATTGACGGTATTACTTATGATGGCAGTAAGCCTGTTGAGTACCTAGAGAAATTCAAGATTGGTCTTAAGCAAGAAGTATTGTAGTGAGTTTTCAGTTAACAAACTGATTTGTAGTTAACAACTGATTAATAGCTAACAAACTGATTTTTAGTGTATAGAAGTAAATAGCCACCGGGGTTGCAGTTCCTTGAACTCAACCTCCATTAGCAAAAGAGGTTCTTGATATGGAGCAGGCAACAATCGCTTCCTTGAATGTCAAAAAAATAAGTTTTCGCTTTGCAAAAAAATTGCAGATGCTGGCTTATCCGCTGTTAGGTATTGCCATCTTTATGGCGTTATGGAGTTTTACTGCCTCCAATATCAATACCTCGCTGGGCACCTTTCCGGGGCCGTTAAAAGTTTATGAGCAAGCCGGTAACTTGCTGAAAGAGCATCAAGCAGAAAAACAACGAGAAGCTGCATTTTATCAACGCCAAGAAGAGCGTAATGCAAAAAAATTAGCAGCAGATCCAAACGCAGAAATTCGAGTACGCGAATTTAATGGCCGGCCAACCTTTATTACGCAAATTGGTACCAGCCTTGTAACAGTGTTGTATGGTTTTGTTTTAGCCAGTGCGATTGCTATTCCACTGGGCGTGTTAATTGGTTTGAGTAGTGTCGCCTATGCAGCGGCGAATCCGATTATTCAGATACTTAAACCGGTATCACCGTTAGCTTGGCTGCCGTTGGTGACTATTGTGGTCAGTGCGGTTTATGTTTCGGATGATCCGATGTTTGAAAAGTCTTTTTTAACATCGATGATTACCGTCACGCTGTGTAGCCTTTGGCCAACACTTATTAACACCGCTGTGGGCGTAGCCTCGATCGAAAAGGACTTTAATAATATTTCTAAAGTATTGCGCTTAGGGCCAATAGCTCATGTGCAAAAAATTGTTTTACCTGCCAGTGTGCCGATGATTTTTACCGGCTTGAGGTTATCTCTTGGTATTGCTTGGATGGTACTGATCGCAGCAGAAATGTTGGCGCAGAATCCAGGTTTGGGTAAGTTTGTTTGGGATGAATTCCAAAACGGCAGTTCCGATTCGTTGTCGCGCATTATGGCAGCGGTTTTGGTGATTGGCTTTATCGGCTTCTTGCTCGACCGTGCCATGCTGCTGTGTCAAAAATGGTTTTCTTGGGATAAAAGCGCCGTTCTGCGCTAGGAGAAAAAGATGGAAAAAGTATTGTTAGAGTTATCTCAAGTAGCCATTGAATTCCCAACCGACAAGGGGCCTTTTTGCGCGGTTCAAAACGTACAGCTTAAAGTTAAGAAGGGTGAGTTTGTTTCGTTAATTGGTCACTCTGGCTGCGGTAAAAGTACAGTATTGAATATGGTTGCAGGTTTGAACCAAGCGACCACTGGCGGCATTGTTATGAACGGTCGAGAAATAAACCAGCCGGGCCCAGAGCGAGCAGTGGTGTTCCAAAACCATTCGCTGCTGCCTTGGCTAACCTGTTATCAAAATGTTGAGCTAGCGGTAAAAACTATTTTTAAGCAGCAGATGTCGCGCCAAGAGATGCATGAATGGATTCTGCATAATTTAGACTTGGTGCATATGACGCACGCTAAGGATAAGCGGCCGTCAGAGATTTCTGGTGGTATGAAACAGCGTGTCGGCATTGCGCGAGCGTTAGCGATGAAGCCAGAAATTTTGTTAATGGATGAACCTTTTGGGGCGCTGGATGCGCTGACCAGAGCGCATTTACAAGATTCATTAATGGATATTCAAGCCAAGCTTAATAACACCGTGATTATGATTACGCACGATGTTGATGAGGCGGTGCTGCTTTCGGATCGTATTGTCATGATGACGAACGGCCCAGCAGCTACCATTGGCGATATTTTAGAGGTTAATCTGGAGCGGCCGCGTAAGCGTTTAGCTGTTGCTGAAATGCCTGAATATCATCGCCTTCGCACTGAGGTTTTGAGTTTCTTATATGAAAAGCATAACAAGGTAGAACCGATCGATCAGGCATCGACGGAAAAGAATAAAAATAAGGCAGGCAAGGTTGCTTAAGCCAAATAGGATTGCTTACTGAGTTTTGTTGCTTGGTTTGTCATTCCTCTAGTGTTGTCACACTTTTAAGATTGTCATACTTAAGGCCGCTTTATTAGCGGTCTTTTTATTTTAGAGCCTTTATGCCGATGCTCGTCGTTGACCAAACTAAGTCATTATTTCTCAGCAGGAATCGTGGCAAATACAGTAAATGATAATCATTTTTATTGAATAATCATTCTAAAATAGTATCCTCAGCCCCAGATTATTGATTAGAGCCGAATATCTACTTTCGGATTCACTGCTGTATGGGGAAATCAAATGCCTGCCGTTCTCGCTAAAATACCATCTGCTTGGTGTTGCCGAGTGTTTATGATAACTGCCACTGGACTGATGTCTGCCGCCTTATCGGCTAACGAGTTGGATACAGCTCGCGCGCTCGATGGTGAAATTGTTGAAGCCGCAGCGCTTAGCCAAGAACAGATCGATGCCATCGAAGATCAGCGTTTAGACTCACTTGCGCAAATCGCGGCACTAGAGGAGCAAATTGCAGACCTCAACATCTATCGCGATCATTTGATCAGCCTAATTGCAGACCAAGACAAAGAAGCCGACTCATTAAACCAGCAAATGCAAGGTATTGCCGATACTCGGCAAGGTGTTGTGCCGCTGATGTATCGCATGATCGCAGGGTTAAAGCAGCACTTGGCTGAAGATGACCCGATCCGTTACCAAGCCAGAAAAGCCCGAATTGAACGGTTAGAAACCATGATGTCGGTTGCCAATGTGAGCGATGCTGAAAAGTTCCGCCGTATTCTAGAGGCTTACCAAATAGAATTGGATTACGGCAAAAAGCTGGGTGTGTATCAAGCTGAAATTAGTGTCGATAACAATAATCGCATTCCTGTTGATGTGTTGTATCTAGGTCGTGCGTCATTAGTTGCTCGCAGCTTGGATGGACAGGATTTTTGGGCGTGGAATGATCTGGCGCGAGTTTGGCAGCCACTAAAACGATCTCATGCCACTCAGGTGAATCAAGCATTTGCCATGGCGAGCCAACAGGTTGGTCCAAGCATTTTGCAATTACCGCTCTCTTTTAAACTAGAACGTCCTGCAGAAAGTTCTGCGCAGCCGGAGGAGCTTTAATATGAAAGCAACAATTAAGCCCTTACTGTTGGCGCTGTCTTTTTTACCTGCTTTGTTATGGGCTGAAGATACTGCAACCAATTCCGTTGATCAGGCGAACTCGGCTGACCAGAGCAATCTAGTCGAACAAACCATTCAGGCGCAGCAGCAATCGGCAGAGCATAATGCATTGCGTGAGCAGCAATTCGCGCTTACTGCTGCCGAAGTCGAAGCCAAACGTCAACAATTAGAAGCCATAAAACAACAGCTAGAGCAGCAGACAGAAGCACTCAACCAGCAGTTTAATGCCAATGAAGATGAACTGGCTCGCCTAGAAGAAAAGCTACGTTTAGAAACCGGCAGTTTGGGTGAACTATTTGGCGTTGTACGCCAAGTTGCTAAAGAGCTGCAACTGGAAGGTGAACAAAGTTTGGTGTCGATTAGTAATCCAACCTTTAGCGAATTGCTTGACGATATTGTTGCCGCGACAGTGTTGCCGTCTATCGAGCAACTCAATGCGTTATGGCTAGGAATGCAAACGGATATCAGCGCGGGCGCTGAATTACAGCAACTGACTTTGCGTGTTTTAACCAGCAAGGGTGATGTAGCCGAGCAGTCGGTTTACCGCCTAGGTAATGTCGCTCTGATTGGCGAGCAAGGTTTTTTAAAGTGGGACGCGAAACAACAGCTGGCCAGTGCCTATTTAAAACAGCCTGATAACGCGCCGACCTTAAATGGAATATCAGAACTAATCGAAACAGGGCTGCAAAGTTTAGCGATTGATCCAACCTTGGGAGTGATGTTAGAGCAATTAGGCAATACGCCGAGCCTTTCTGATCGTTTGGCGCAAGGCGGCGTTGTTGGCAAGGTGATTCTAGCGTTGTTGCTCTTAGGCTTGGCGATTGGTGGCTTTCACGGTTGGCGATTATTTACTATTGGGCAGAAAATCACTCAACAACTTAAATCGACAGACCAACCTGGTGATAATCCGCTAGGAAGAATCCTCAGTGTTTACAACGAAGAACAGAGCCAAACATTGGAAGCCTTAGAATTGCGCTTACTTGAAGCCATTGTTGATGAGCAGCAAGGGCTAGAAAAAGGCCTTTCAATGATCAAACTGCTTGCCGCCCTAGCGCCAATGCTTGGCTTGCTCGGTACCGTGACAGGCATGATCGAAACTTTCCAAATGATTACCCAATTCGGTAACGGCGATCCTGCCATTATGGCCAATGGTATTTCGATGGCGTTGATCACTACGGTACTTGGTTTGGTGGCTGCAATGCCGTTATTGCTATTGCATAACCTATTAAGCTCACAAGCCGACCATATCCGTGTGGTGCTAGAAAAGCAGGGCATTGGATTAGTTGCCAATAAAGCAGAAAGTGCGCAAGAGGCTGCTTATGTCGCTTAGTTTGAATTTTCTGTCTGTGGCTGGCCTGCAAGATGGCTTGTTTATGGTCAGTCAATTTATGAACAAGGGTGGCCCTGTTTTGTGGTGCTTGGCGCTGGTGGTGTTTGCCACCTGGTTGTTGGTCGCCGAACGCATCCTATTTTTAAAGTGGGGCTTTCCAGAAAAGCAACAGCAGTGGCTGGCGGCATGGCAAGCGCGCCAAGATCAGTCTTCTTGGTATGCAACCGCGCAGCGTAATGCTTGGTTAGGCGAGGCTTATTTATTGCTTAATCAACATCTTAATTTAATTAAGTTGTTGATCGCCATATGCCCTCTGTTGGGATTGTTAGGTACGGTGACCGGCATGATTTCGGTATTCGACCTGATGGCTTCGCAAGGCAACAGCGAACCGCGCTTAATGGCGTCAGGTATTTCCTTGGCAACATTGCCGACAATGGCTGGCATGGTTTGCGCGCTGACCGGATTGTTTGTACACGCGCAAATCGCCAAAGCCTGTTTACAGCGTGAACGTCAATTAGAAAAATTATTAAGGAGTCAATAAAGGATGCGACTTAATCGCCCCGTTGCTGCGCGCGAAGAAGCGCAGGTGGATTTAACCTCCATGCTCGATATTGTTTTTATTATGTTAATTTTCTTTATTGTCACCAGTTCTTTTGTGCGTGAATCCGGTGTGGAAGTGAATCGGCCGCAAGCAGAAAATTCGGTGAGCCAAAAAGAAGCCGGAATTTTTATTGCTATTACCGACGCCAATGATGTTTACATCGACAAACGAGTCGTTGATGTGGAGCGAGTGCAGGCGACATTAGAGCACCTTTTAATCGATCAGCCGGATGCTTCTTTGGTTATTCAAGCGGATGAATACGCCTATAACGGCACGGTGGTTAAAGTCATGGATGCTGCCAAAGGTGCCGGTGTTGGTAATATTGCGTTAGCGACTGAGGCGCGCTGATGACTCGTTTTCTGCTTGCTGTTCCTTTATCGCTGATGGCTGCATTTAGCATCTTTAGCTTTATGGCCTGGCTGGTTAATGAAGACCATTACGCCGTGGTTGAGACACAGCCGCCATTAAGATTCGACATGCTGATGATTGAGCAGGAGTCCGATACGCAACGCCGGAAACGAGCCGCGCCTGAGCCACCAACACCCTTAACACCACCGCCGCCACAAAGCCTAGCCAGTGCAGCAGCGCCATCGCTCAACACCAGCAGCGCCTTAGATTTACCCGAATTTGATTTTGATATGAGCGTCGGTGACTTGGCTATTACGCCACCATCTTTTGCCGATTTAGGTGGCAGTCAAGAACTGGTGCCGCTTTATCGCGTACCGCCGCAATATCCGCCAGCGGCACAGCGACAAAACCTTGAAGGCTATGTTGAGCTGAGTTTTACCATCGACCCCGAAGGGAAGGTCCGCGATATAAAAGTACTCAATGCTGAACCGAGAAATGTTTTTGATCGCGATGCGATAAGAGCACTGCGCCGTTGGAAATATCAGGCAAAGATTGTCGACGGTGTTGCCGTGGCACAAACCGGTCAGCGTATTAAGTTGGAGTTTTCTTTAGAGTAATGAACCTTTCTATCCGATCGATACGACGACTCTTTTATAATGTTGGCTTTTTCTTCAGCCTGTTGCTGTTTGCTTATTCTAGCTATGCAGAAAATCTATTGCCCCGCAGTGCGGTGATTGTGCAAAAGGCGCAAGCATTACAGCAAGAAGACGAGCTGGTTGAAGCGATCGACTTGCTGCGTAATTATCAATCCAGAGCACCCTATGACCGGGCTTTTATAAATCGTATGCTCGGCGTGTTTTATTGGCAAAACGAACAGCCTGAACTGGCGGTGGATTATCTACGCCAAGCGGTAGAAAGTGGTTTGCTGCAAGATCAGCAAATGCAGACAACACGACGGATGCTAGCTGATTTATTGCTAATGCAAGAAGAATTTCAAGCGGCCTTGACGATCTATCTAGAGTTGGTGAATACCGAAAGCGAAGCCGATAGCCGTCAGCAACTTTGGTTGAGAATAAGCCAGAGTTATTTTCAACTTAAACAGTGGACTGATGTACTTTCGGCAACCGATCAGTATCTGAATCTCGATGGCGCTGCGGATAGACCCTTGTTGGTGATGCGTTTAGGCGCTCAGTTAGAACTCAAACGTTGGCAAGCGGCGTTAGTGAGTTTGGATGGGCTCATTTTATTAGAGCCTAACGAAACTGGCTGGTGGCGACAAAGTGCCGGTTTGCAGCTGCTATTAGAAGACCAGCAACAGGCGCGAGCAACACTTGCGTTGGCGTATCGAAACGGAGTTGCGTTAACTCCTGATGATTTAAAAACGCTGGCTCAACTTTATTTGCAAACCGGTGTTCCTGAGCAAGCGGCCTTGTTGATTAGCGAAATACCTGAGCTGCAACAGGATGTCGATCTTCTCACCATGCAAGCGCAGCTGTGGCAGGTTGCCAAAGAATGGCAACGAGCTATTGATGTTTGGATATTAGCAACAGGGATTGATAACAGCTTAGGTTGGAATTTGGTACGGCTATATCACCAAGAGCAGCAGTTTGAATTAGCACTGCAAGCGCTCGATAACATAGCAGCAGAAGATCAAGAACAGCAAGAGCGTATTGAACTGACTAGAGTGCAATTGTTGTATCGGTTAAAAGATTACTCCCAAGCCTTGCATTACGCTCGCCTAGCCAATCGGAAAACCGAATCAGAGCAAAGTCGCTCTTGGGTAGAATTATTACAACGCAAAATCAATAACCAATCGGCCAGCTAATATCTTTTAGTCTGGCCTTGGATTTTTCGTTATTAACTCTTACGCGCCAGTAGATGAACAGTACTGGTTGCACGTTCTAAAAAAGCACCTTCACAATAACTTAAATAGAATTGCCATAAGTTTTTAAAGGCTTGGTCGTAACCATGCTGGCTAATTTGCGACCAGTTTTTATTAAAGTTTTGCTGCCAAATATTCAGTGTCTTCGCATAGTCTAAGCCGATGTCGCTAATCGATTCGGTCACCATGTCGGTGTGTTTAGTCAGTTGCTGAGTCAGCAAAGTAATAGAAGGTAAAAAACCGCCAGGGAATATATAACGCTGAATAAAGTCGACATGGTTACGATAGTGCTCGAAACGTTGGTCGGCAATGGTGATCGCTTGGATCAGCATTTTGCCTTTGGGTTTGACTAGACTATTACACACTTGAAAGAATCGACTGAGATGCTCGTAGCCAACGGCCTCGATCATTTCAACGGACATCAATTTATCATACTGGCCGGTTAACAGGCGGTAATCCTTTTTAAGCAGTGTAATTTTATCGCTTAAGCCGAGCGCCTCGATTCGTTTTTTGGCATAGGCATGTTGAGAATCAGAAATGGTCGTAGTTGTTACACGGCAGCCGTAGTGTTGTGCTGCATAAATGGCTAAACCGCCCCAGCCGGTGCCAATTTCAACTACATGGTCGGACTCGGTTAGCTCTAACTGATCGCAGATGGTTTTGAATTTATTCAGCTGAGCATCGCCAAGTGATTGCAGCGGCTCTGCAAAAACAGCCGACGAATAAACCATTTCGTCACATAAAAATTGGCTAAACAACTCATCGCCTAAATCGTAATGGGCTAAAATGTTTTTCTTTGAACCCTTAATGCTGTTTGCTCGTAAGCGATGCAGCAGTTTGTTTTTTGCAGCGCCAATCCAGCTATAATACTTTTCTAGTTTATCGGTGATTTTTTGTGCTCGAGCAAAAACGCGGATCACGGTCGTTAGGTCATCGGCTTGCCATTTTCCTTCGATAAAGGCTTTTGCGGCACCAATGCTGCCACCGAAGATAAAGTCTTTATACATCGATAAGTCATAAACCTGAATGCTGGCCACTAGCTGTTCTTGGTCGCTGCTGTGAGTACCAAAACTGAACTGCTGTTGAGCAGAATCTTCGATTTGCTCTTTAATCATCAGTTGGCCGTCTTCGAGTTTAGAAAAGAAGTGGTGAACAATGGCGCGACATCGAAGTGTTAACCAGCTTGCGCCTTTAGCGGATTGAAGTTTTGCAGTTTGATCCATACGAATATCTCCGATTAATTATTTAGCCGTCGAATCAGTCTGTTTGACTTGATAGGGGACAAATTTAATTTTCTTTCTGAAAAGGTGAAACGCCTGAACATAAATACCTTTAACGACAGCAAAGGTCATCATCGGCTGTCGTATCCAGACTTTAAAAAGTTGTTTATTGGTTAGAGGGCGTCGATCCAACTTTAGCGTTGCGTCGAATGCCTTGGTGCTGTTCTTGGTGCTGTTCTTGGTGCTGCTGGTTCGTCGATTTTCGATATGAACACTGAGTTTTTCTTTCTCGTGACTCGGTGCTTTAACTTGCCAGTGATAACTCATGTCTAAATCCATAAAGGGCGATACATGGAATGTTTTTTCTGATGGCTGAGTTTCAGCTTGTGTCATATCGACAAGATAGTAATGGCGTTTGTTCCAAGGCGTATTGCTGACTTCTACAAGCAATTGCGTACATTGGCCTGTTTTGTCGTAGCAAAAAATAAAATTTGCCGGACTGAAATAAATACCAAAGCAGCGGCACTGTACTAACAGCGTAACCTTATCTGGCGTACTGTCTTTAGCGCCTAATTCTTTCAGTTTTGTTGTAATGCGTTCTCTTAAACTGCTGTTGGTAGTTAAATTCTGCCTATTTGAATTATCCGCTGCGCGCTTTAAATTTAAATAGTCTTGCTGTTTAAATCGAATCGCTTTAAACCATTGGGTGCCAAAGAGTGAAAATCGATTCAGCTGACCTTGTTCTAATTCATCAAGGTCAACGGCCATCATATAAAGTGGATAATTAAAATTATGCGCCTGCTGTTCAAATCGACGATGCGTTACATTGCCGTTATAGATGGCACTGTGTTTGGGTTGTACTTTAGTCATTAACGGGCGCCTTATTGTTTAGGTAGCAGCCAAAGCGGCCAGCAACATCGACCGCACTCTTTACGCCATCTTCATGAAAGCCGTTGTACCAATATGCGCCAACAAAATGAGTGTTATTGACGCCGCAAATAGCTGCACGATTCTTTTGCGCGGCAATCGATTGCACATTAAATACCGGATGGTGGTAAACAAATTTTCTTAACACTTTATCGGCATCGATTTTGTCGTCTTGATTCAACGTGACGCAGTAAGTCGTGTCTGAGCTTAAGCCCTGTAAGATATTCATGTTGTAAGTAACGCTGGCAGGCTTTTCGTAATTGCCATCTAGCTGATAGTTCCATGACGCCCAGGCAAGTTGCCTTTTCGGTAGCATGCCGGTGTCGGTGTGCAGTACCACGCTGTTTTCGCGATAGGGTATGGCACCTAAGATTTTGGACTCTTGTTCGCTGACATCGGCCAGAAGTTCAAGTGCCTGATCACTATGGCAGGCAAACACCACTTCATCGAATGTCTTTATCGCGCCATCTGCAAAGCTAATCTCAACATGCGATTGGTGGCGCTTAACCGAACGGATATCGGCGTTTAGCTGTATCGATTGTTTAAAGGGCTGGATCATCGGTTCGATATACATTTTTGAACCGCCAGGAATAACATACCATTGTGGCCGACCAGCGATATCGAGTAGGCCATGGTGCTGAAAGAAGCGGATGAAAAATTTCAACTCAAACACTTTCATCTCTTTTAATGACGCAGACCAAATAGCGGCACCCATTGGCAGGATGTAATGTTCGCAAAAAAATTCGCTAAAATTATGTTCGGTTAAAAAATCGCCTAAGGTGTCGTTGCAGTCTTCAAGACCTTGTTGATACAAAGCCTGACACTGCTTATTAAAGCGTAGAATTTCTTTAATGAGACGCCAAAAATTGGCTCGGACAATATTGCGGCGCTGAGCAAATAATGTATTCAGCGTATGGCCGTTATACTCCAAGCCGGTTTGTTGATTATGGACGGAAAAGCTCATCTGGGTTGGTTGGCGGCCTACGCCAATTTCGTCTAATAACGCCAAAAAATTTGGGTAGGTACGGTCGTTAAAAACAATAAAGCCAGTATCCACATTTAACGGCTGGCCGTTATCCGTTACCTCAATGGTTGCGGTATGGCCACCAATGTAGTCGTTTTTTTCAAATAGCGTGACCTGGTGTTTTTTAGATAGCAAGTAAGCTGTTGTTAAACCAGAAATGCCGCTACCGATAATTGCAATGTTCTTCATGACGCCGATCGTCCTTTAATCGCTTTAATAATTCTTCCTAACAGCGGGATTTGTTCATATAGCATAGCGCCAACATCCAAATAATCGCGGTGATAGTAAACAAGATTTTCTTGGCCTTTAAGATGACTGTGACCTTGGACAGTTACTTCTGCGCCGCCATTTAATTTTGGGTGCACATAGGTCATGGTCCAAAATACTGAAGCATTGTTGTTTTGATAAAAAACTTCATCGATATGAAAGCGGCATTCTTTTAGGTTGGTGTACAGCTTATTAAAATAGGCTGTCAGATGTTTTAGACCGTAGATTTCATGCATTGGGTCTTGGAACTCAACAGTGTCACTGTAGATGGTTTTTAATAGGTGCAGGTTGGAGGTGTTTAAACTTTCATAGGTGGTTAAAAATTGTGCTAGCCAGTTGGGTAGCCCTTCATCAAAGTTGGAGTCCTGTTGCATTTTTTATCACCTTTGCTTGATCACTGTTTGGTCGTCGTCATAGTTACGTACCGGCGCGCAAAAAAGATCAATTTTATTGTGAGTAACGTAACCTTAAATCTTCAGGGTAAGGATTGAAGTAAGTCTGTTGTTGTAAGTAGCTTTTCGGGTAAAGATTAAGGTAATGCTTGAGTTGCTCAATGGGTACCAAAAGAGGTACCAGACCTTGGCGGTAACGATGGATTTGATCGGTTAGAATTTCTCGCTCTTGACTGTTCAGCTCGTCTGCAAAGTAACCTTGTAGATGCTGTAACGTGTTGGTGTGTTTTTTTCGTGTTGCGATTAATTTCAAGGTTTGCATGCAGCCTTGGATATAGCGTGAAGCCTGTTCGTCGACAGCGATGGATGCATCGGCAAGGATCTGACCCAGCCGTTTTACTGCTAGCGGATCATGGCTCATTAGGGTGTATTTTAATTGGCTGTGAAAATCGATTAACTTTTTTCGGCTAATGCCGCTGGCAATAAGTTGTTGCCAACGATGATAGATGTAGACACGGGCGATAAAATTTTCACGGATGTCGGCATCGTTTAGTCGGCCATTTTCTTCACATGGCAATAAAGGGTTGTGCGCCATAATTTCTGCCGCGAACAGACCAACACCATTGGAGCTGCTGGATTGGCCGCTGGCTGCGTAAACCTTGACTCGCTCCATACCGCAGCTCGGACTTTTGGCGCAAAAAATAAAACCACTGAGGTGGTCTACTTTTTCAGCGATCTGTTTGCCGTAGTCGATCATGGCGTCAGTGACATCATTGCTGCCATCGGCAGATGCCAAGATGATGCGTTCTTGCTGTTGTGTTTGGCGAATGGTTGGTCGGGGAATAGTCATGCCGACCGCAACTTCTGGGCAGTAATGCTGATATTTAACGTGCTTACCAAGCTGATCCATACAAAAACTGGATCGCTTGGCGCTACCGTCGTAACGAACTTTTTCGCCTGCTAAGCAGGCGCTGATACCGATGGTTATGGTTTGTTGTTGTTCCATCTGGCTTCCTTCGATGTTCAATAAACCTTAAATTTCCAATAAACCTTAGATGCTCAGTAAATAAGTTTGCCGATTGGGTTCAATAATTTATTTAGACCTTTGTTAAAGTGCATGGAGTTATTCAACACCGTGTAGCATAGGCAACCTTCTTCGGTAACTGGACTGTGATGATGACTGGCGTCTAGCACCATAAAATCGCCAGCCACGTAAGAGCCCATATCATCACTAAAGCTACCGTCTAAGATCAGAGTGATCTCAAAGCCTTTGTGAGTATGCTCTGGCACGGTACCGCCGGGCAAAATTTGCAAAAGGCTGGCTCGGATATCGCCTTCATCAAGTGATAGGCGGCTTCTTGCAATATAGCCCAAACTGGTCCATTTGCTTAATGCGATATTGGTCAGCGCATTCGGCAAGGTGTATTCGGTGTTGTTCACCTGAATGGTTTTACGCTGCCGAGTATTAGGAACGTCTTGAGCGTCAGATTCGGTAATCAGCTCAATCATCGCGCTCATGCTTGCAGGCAGATTGCTGTTGCTCGCTCTGTTAAAGTCAACCACGTTGTTAAAATCAGAGTGGCTGTTAAAGTCGTCAGCATCGTTAAAGTAACGCTCAGCTTCTAGCTCTTGCAATTCCGCAATGTTTTGTTGGCAGTGTGGACACATTTCTTGGTGAATCGCGACAGCCGTTGCCATGGCTGCGGGTAAGTCGCCACGCACATAAGCGGCGAGTATTTCGTTATCTGGGTGGTGATTAATCATCGTCCACCTCCATCATTTGTTTCAATTTCACAATCGCCAAGCGTAGGCGAGACTTTACCGTTCCCAGTGGGATCTCAAGTTGTTGAGCAACCTGTTCATGGGTTTGTTCTTTAAAGTAAAACTCATGAATGACCTGCTGCTGTTTTTCTGGCAGCTTGGCGATGGTCTGTTTCACCCAAGCTTTATCGAGATCGCCAGACAAAAGGCTAAGCGGTGTTTGCTCGTCTTCCATGACCGGCCAGAGATCTTCACTGAGGTTATCTTCTTTGCTGTTATTGATTTTACGCAACAGATCAAAAGCGACGTTTCTGGATAAGGTATAAACCCAAGTCGTTGGCGCGCCTTTATCTGCGTTGTACAGGTGAGCTTTTCGCCAGACGTTGGTCATCGCCTCTTGCACGACTTCATTCGCGAGAGATTCATTGCCGTACTTGCTCAGAGCAAATTGATGCACTCTGGGTGAAAAGTATTTAAATAATTCAGTAAAGGCAGCCTTGTCGCGATTTGTTGCGACCTTGCTGAGCCATTGGGCAAGTTGTTGATGTTCATCTTGTTGTTTCATAGCGACAGATTTAATGCAATTTGCCGAGTATTGCAACGTCGATGATTGTTTTAGCTGCATAAGTTGAGTTCTCTTAAGCGCGAAGCTGTCATCATTCGGATTCATCGTAGTGTCTGTTTGATTATTTTTTACGCGGCAAAACTCGTTTTGGATCAGTCTTTCTACGATAAAACCCGAGGTGATGTAATTGCTACGATTTAACAGGCTGTTTGGAGGACATTTATCTGCGCTATGATCGAGTGGTCTGTTAATCAAAGGAGTGATTAGGATGCAAACGATACTTATGCTGCTGATTGTCAGCTTTTTACTGCTATTTCCTATTGTGTCGGTGGCGGCACAAAACGGCTTGGCGTTAATGCATGCCAAGCAGAGTAACGTCGCGATTGCCGACTTCAGTCAATATCAGGTAACAGAAAAATACGATGGCGTACGAGTGCTTTGGCATAAGGGTGTACTCAGCACCCGTAGCGGTAATCGCATTGCTGCTCCAGCATGGTTTTTAGCGGCATTGCCAGAACTGAGCTTGGAGGGGGAATTATGGCTTGGCTATGGCCAGTTTGATCAGGTTTCGTCTCTGGTTCGCAGCCACAGTGAAGACGATGAGCGTTGGCAAAGCGTCAGTCTGATGGTGTTTGATTTACCGATGAGCCTTTTGCCTTATCAGCAACGATATCAACTGTTAGAGCAATTGGTGACGCAGGTTGAGCAGTCATGGTTTCAGCGCGTCGCAGGTTATCCGGTCAATGATCAGCGCGAATTAACAAATACCTTAGCTAAAGTTGTTGCCGCAGGCGGTGAAGGGTTAATGCTGAATCAACGCGATGCGCTTTATCAGCCGGTACGGTCTGACGCCATTATTAAGCTTAAACCTAAATACGATGCCGAAGCCGAAGTGATCGGTTACAGCCCTGGTAAGGGTAAGTATCAAGGCATGATGGGGGCGTTGATTGTGCGCGACTCTGATGGCCGGCGGTTCAAAGTAGGTACTGGTTTTAGTGATGCCGAGCGCGCTGAGCCACCAAAAATAGGTCAATGGATCAGCTATCAATATTCTGGCCAAACATCGACTGGGTTGCCTCGGTTTCCAAGCTTTTTGCGTCTTTATCAAGCGCTCTAACGTATAGCAATTCTATCGTTTTTGCACAGAGGCATTTATACTCAAGACTGTGATATTTTTCTATTAGGTGCCTTTGTGATCGATAACTCGCCAACGCTGTCATTTCTTATTCTAGGTAGTGACAGTCAGGTTGGAGCCGCCATGGTTCAGCTGCTGAAGTCGCGTTCTATTCCTTATGTTGCGTTACGCTGCGAGCATTGCTGGCAAGAGGATGCTTTGCGCGCCTTTTTAGCCGAGCATCGAAAGGTTCAGTTTGTGCTCAATGCATTATTTGAGCAGCCTGAAGAATCAGCGCAGCCAGATTTTAAGCAGTGGTATTCACTCGCCCAGCGACTGCAAGTTGAAACCCACGCTAATAAACAGGTGTTATTACTGCTTTCGTCTGCTCAGGTTTTTTCTGGTGGCAGCGCTCGGCCATATTTAGAAACCGATCAGCCAGATGCTGGTTTACCTTATGGCGATGCTATGGCAGCGATTGAACAGTCGGTTTTAAAAGCCGGGCAGCAGAGCATAGTTGTGCGCGTTGGCTGGCTGTTTAGTGATCAGCCTGAGCACTTTTTGGCTTGCTTGGTCGACGCTGCGGTACAACAAGAAAAGCTCAGTTTTTCTGGTAAATTAAGTGGTAATCCGACCGATTCAAACGCCGTAGCCAAGGTTTTCTTAGCTATTGCTGAGCAGGTTGATTGTGGCGTTGAAGAACCTGCGCTCTGGGGCATTTACCATTATGCCGATAGTGACGCCTGTACTATGCATACCTTTGCCAAAGCGGTTATCACGGTGGTGAAGTCGATGACTGAGGTGCGGGTTGAAAGCATTTTAGAAAGCGACTCGCCAGATATGGTCGATGCCGTGTTGCAGCCAGAAAACTATGAGTTGAGTTGCCGGAAAATCTTATCGACCTTTGGCATTAAACAGCGCCCTTGGCGTCGTTCGGTGCAAGAGGTTCTTACTGGCTTGCTCGATGAGCCGCTCTCTTAGTTCGTTACTATTAAGATATTAGATCGTTACTACGAAGATAAAAGTATCGGTTGTATATCGCCGTCGTCGCCCCTATATATCAGGCAACTTAACGACGGCAGCGGTACTGATGATTCCATTCTCTATTCTTGATCTTTCAACTGTATCAGAGGGGCAGTCTGTTGCGGACTCCTTAACACAAACTCGTAATCTTGCCGTTGAAGCCGAGTCTTTAGGCTATCAGCGTTATTGGCTGGCGGAACATCATGGCATGAAAGGCATTGCCAGTTCGGCTACCTCAGTGATTCTGGCCAATATTGGCGCAGCAACTCAAACGATTCGCCTAGGTGCGGGTGGCGTCATGTTGCCCAATCATGCACCGTTAGTGATTGCAGAACAGTTTGGCACCTTGGCCGAGCTGTATGGCGACCGTATCGATTTGGGGCTAGGTCGTGCGCCTGGAACGGATATGAATACGGCGCAAGCGTTGCGTCGTGCTTTGGATGTTTCAGTCGATCAATACCCGCAAGACATCCAAGAGTTACAGCGTTATTTAAGCGATGCAGAACAGTCAGTTATCGCCGTGCCAGGCCAAGGCACGCATGTGCCACTTTGGTTGCTCGGGTCGAGTTTATACAGCGCTGAATTGGCTGCGCATTTCGGATTGCCCTATTCATTTGCGTCGCACTTTGCACCCGATCACTTGCAGCAGGCGCTGCAAATTTATAAAGAAACCTTTCGTGCCAGTGATGCCCTTGCTAAACCCTATGCCATGGCTGGCGTGATGGTGGTGTTGGCGGATACTCAGGTCGAGGCAGATTATCTATTCACGTCGGTTCAGCAAAAGTTCGTGCAGATGCGCACCGGCGGTAACAGCCGTTTTCCAGCACCTGTCGATTCTATGGATGGCCGTTGGACACAGGCCGATAAGCAAATGGTTGATCACGTATTGCGCTATGCGTTAGTTGGTACCAAAGACAGTATTAAAGATCAGCTCGCTCGCTTTATAGCGACCACAAATATCGATGAGCTGATCATTTCGATTCCTGTTTTTGATACCGATGCGCGCAGCCACAGTATGAATTTAATGGCTCAATTGAGAGACAGCATGTAAGACGATGAGCTACTTGGCTCAAAGCTTACATGCTTGTTGGATATTGATTGTTAGCCAATGGGTCCTGCTGCTTTAATTTCTTGCCTTACATCGTACTGCTCAAAGTTTGCTTGGAACTCTTTTGCCAGCTCGCTCGCGCGTTGTTCGAATGCATTTGAGTCGGCCCAGGTCTCTTTTGGGTTAAGCAACTGGCTCTCAACACCCTCAACAAGCGTTGGGATATCTAAGTTTAAGACATCAATATGCTCGGTTGGTGTGTGCTCAAGTGAGCCATTGGTAATGGCAGTAATGATTGCTCGTGTCGTCGGAATGCTAAAGCGCTTGCCAGTACCGTAAGGGCCTCCAGTCCAGCCAGTGTTAACCATATATACCTTGGCATGACTTTGCTCTAAGCGTTTGATTAACAATTCTGCATAAAGCTGCGCAGGCCTTGGGAAAAAGGGCGCGCCAAAGCAGGTGGAAAAGGTTGAGGTAATATCGCTGGCTGTGCCCACTTCTGTTGAACCGACAAGTGCCGTATAGCCACTTAAAAAGTAGTAGGCGGCAGCCTCGTTACTTAATATGGCGACTGGTGGTAAAACCCCGTTTAGATCGCAAGTTAAAAACACCACCGCTGATGGTTCGCCTGCCAGATTATCCGGCTGGCGCTTTTTAATGTGGCTCAGTGGATAGGCAACACGGCCGTTTTTACTGAGGCTAACGTCGAAGTAGTCGGTGCTTCGGTCGGGCTTAAGCATAACGTTTTCGAGTATGGCGCCAAAGTGTATTGCCTCCCAAATCATCGGTTCATTCTTATGGGTTAAATCGATGGTTTTAGCGTAGCAACCGCCTTCAAAGTTGAATACGACATCAGGGCTCCAGCCATGTTCATCGTCACCAATTAAATAGCGATCGGGGTCGGCCGATAGGGTTGTCTTACCGGTGCCAGATAAACCAAAAAATAACGAGGTCTTGCCATCTTCACCGACGTTAGCAGAGCAGTGCATTGGCAGAATATCCGCTTCAGGCAGCAAAAAGTTTTGCACCGCGAATAAGGCTTTTTTCATTTCTCCGGCGTAACCGAGCCCTGCAATGAGTACCTTGCGCTGATCAAAACTGATGATTGCAGCCGCTTCGCTGTGAGTGCCGTCGCGTTCTGGCAAGCAGCAAAAGCTGGGTACATTGAGTACCTGCCAAACTGGTTTTTCTTGCGCGTTCCAATGTTCAGGCACAATAAAGAGATTGCGCGCAAAAGCCTGGTGCCAAGCTAGCTCGGTAACGACTTTAACCGGCAGACTAGAGTCCGCCGCCGCACCTACTTCTAAGTGACCAATAAAACTGTCCTTGGCTGAAATATAGTCGCTGACGCGTTGCCAGAGTTGATTGAAGTGATCGATAGAAAAGGGTCGATTAATTTCGCCCCAGTCGATTAACTGGTTTGAGCTGGGCTCGTCAACAATAAAGCGATCTTTTGGTGAGCGGCCGGTACGATTACCAGTCGTTACGGTAAAGGCGCCGTTGGCGGCAAAGCAACCTTCGTTTTTTTTAACGGCAATTTCTAACAGCTCTGCGGTGGGTAAATCTACGTATGTAAACTCTTGAATGGCGTTCATGGTTTTTCTCCTAGAGGGATGAAATTACGCCAGGTGGTGCATCGATTTTATGATTATATTGCTACACCGATAAAGCTTCACTAGGCACCTTCTTCTAGTGCCTTGTTGGCGGCCGTCGAACAGCCGCTGTTACACAGGTAAAATCGAGTCACCTTTGCCTGTTGCAGCTATAACTATAGACGGTTTTGGTTAGGGTAGGGTGAGTTGCGGTTGATTGTGATCAATAGCTTTTATTATTGCGCTATAAGCCGCTATTTAAGCGGCTGAATAGGCTCAATTTAAGTAACGCTTGAAGAACGGTGAGCTGATTAGCTTTGTCGATTGACGGCAATATCAGCAAGGCTGAGTAATGCGGTTTTGTAATCACTATCGGCAAAGTCTGCCAATGCTTGTTTAGCGAGCTGAGCATGTTGCTGTGCTTTCGCTTCTGCATAATCGATAGAGCCGTTGGCTTGGATGATTTTTTGAATCGCGGCCAATTGCTCCAGACTGCCTTGGCGGATTGCTGAGCGAATCAATTGAGCGTCGGCTTCGCTGCCATGACTCATAGCGTGAATCAGTGGCAGTGTTGGTTTACCTTCGGCTAAGTCATCACCGATGTTTTTGCCAAGCTTTTCAGCGTCGCCGCTGTAGTCTAGAACATCATCAATGAGCTGGAAGGCCAAGCCTAAATGCAGCCCGTAGTCGGCAAGTGCATTGGCTTGCTGTTCGTTACAGCCTGAAAGCAGCGCTGATGTTTGAGTCGAGGCTTGAAATAGAATCGCCGTTTTCCCGGTGATGACATCCATGTATTGCGCTTCACTGATGTTTGGGTTTTTCACGTTCATCAGTTGCAGTACTTCGCCTTCGGCGATTTTTCGTGTCGTACTGGCAAGGCTGTTCATAATCTCTAGATGCGCTATTTTTACTAACAGTTCAAAAGAGCGGGCATATAGAAAGTCGCCAACTAGTACGCTTGGAGCGTTACCCCATTGAGCGTTAGCCGTTGGCCTTCCTCGGCGCATATCGGATGTGTCGACAACATCATCGTGCAGAAGTGTCGCAGTGTGTAAAAATTCGATGACGGTGGCCAATTCACAGTGTGCTCGGCTAATGTTTCCATTCATTCCCGCGGCTAAAATAACCAACATTGGGCGCATGCGTTTGCCACCACTGGAAATAATGTAATCAGCAATTTTCTCAACCATGGGCACATGAGAGGCCAATTGCTCATGAATAATGGTGTTCAGGGTGTCGAAATCTGGCTGGATTAGTTGAGAAATGGCGTTGGAATTCATGAACAGCGTTATCTTTATTAGGATTGTATGCGCGATGCTAGGCAGCTGCGTTCAGCCTGTCAAGATGGCACAAAAACGACTTGCATCCACAGCGCTGAATCCGTATTATTCCGGCCCCAATCGGAATGCACCATTCCCTGCCATAGGGTGCCAACAGCGTAGGCGTCGCCTTTAGAAGCAGGTAGAAATGGGTTTCACCGATCGGTTTATTACTAATTTGGAGAATTACATGTACGCTGTAATCGTATCTGGCGGTAAGCAATACCGCGTCAGCGAAGGCCAAACGGTCAAGCTGGAAAAAATCGAAGCTGAAACAGGCGCTAAAATCGATTTTGATAAAATTTTATTAGTTGCAGATGGCGACAAGATCAACATCGGTCAGCCAACTGTTAAAGGTGCTAAGGTTTCTGCTGAAATCATCGCTCAAGGTCGTCATAAGAAAGTTAAGATCTTGAAGTTCAAGCGTCGTAAGCACCACATGAAGCAAATGGGCCACCGTCAGTGGTTCACTGAAGTTAAAATCACAGGCATTAGTGCATAACGGAGATTAATCATGGCTCACAAGAAAGCTGGTGGTAGTACTCGTAACGGTCGTGACTCGGAAAGCAAACGTCTTGGCGTTAAAGCCTTTGGTGGTCAGTCCGTTTCAGCTGGTTCTATTATTGTTCGTCAACGTGGTACTCGTTTCCACGCTGGTGAAAACGTAGGTATCGGCAAAGACCATACTTTATTCGCGAAAGCAGATGGTAAAGTCGAGTTTGTTGTTAAAGGTGCTCACAACCGTAAGTTTGTAAACATCGTAGCGTAAGCTGCTCTAGCAACACCTTTAAAAGCCTCGCTACTTTGCGGGGCTTTTTAGTTTTTACAGGGTTGCTAAAATAACAGTCACAGTACTATTACCTGCAGCGACGAAGTTTGATGCAGGTGGCATAATGCAATACACAGGCACGATACCGGACCTCAAAGCTCAGTGACTGGCCGATCATCAAGCACAGCCTATTAAGCAAATACAGAGAATAGATATGAAATTCGTAGATGAAGCAACAATCGCAGTGGAAGCAGGTAAGGGTGGCAAAGGCTGCTTGAGCTTTCGCCGCGAAAAATTTATTGCTAAAGGTGGCCCTGATGGCGGCGATGGTGGCTTTGGTGGCAGTGTTTGGGTTCGTGCCGACGAGAATGCCAATACCCTGATTGATTATCGCTATACCCGGCGTTATAAAGCTGAAAATGGCCGACCTGGCCAAGGTGCCGATATGACTGGGCGTGGCGGCAAGGATACTTATTTAACGGTGCCGGTTGGAACAACGGTGATCGATGTTGATACCGATGAGGTGTTAGTCGACCTACGTCACCACGGTGAAGAATTCAAAGTCGCCGAAGGTGGTGCCCGTGGTCTTGGTAATACACGTTTTAAATCCAGTATTAACCGTGCACCAAGGCAAACGACACCAGGTAAAGAGGGCGAAAGCCGTAACCTCAAGTTCGAATTAAAAGTCTTAGCCGATGTTGGTTTGCTGGGTTTACCGAATGCCGGTAAGTCGACTTTGATTCGTTCGGTTAGTGCTGCCAAGCCAAAGGTTGCTGACTACCCGTTTACAACGATGGTACCGAACTTAGGTGTGGTGCGTGTTGATGAGATGCGCTCTTTCGTTATGGCGGATATTCCAGGTTTGATCGAAGGTGCATCAGAAGGTGCCGGTCTTGGTATTCGATTCCTTAAGCATTTGGTGCGTACTCGTGTATTACTGCACGTGGTAGATATGTTCCCATTTGATGAAACAACACCTGCTGATAATGCTTTAGCGATTGCCAACGAATTGACTGCGTTTAGCCCGACATTAGCAGAGCGCGAACGTTGGTTAGTGTTAAACAAAATTGATTTAGTACCTGAAGATGAGCGTCAAAGCCGTATCGATTCGGTGATTGAGGCGCTGGATTGGCAAGGGCCTGTGCATGTTATATCGGCGATGACTCATCAGGGAACTGAGCAGCTTGCTGCCGAGCTCATGACTTGGTTAGAGCAACGAAATGAGCGTCTAAAAGAAAACCCTGAGCTGGCAGAAGAAGATGAGGCCTTGCGTGAGCAGGTCGAGTTTGAAGCGCGTGAACGCATCGAAATGTTGTCCTCTGAGCGTAAGGCAGCCCGTGCTAAGGCAAAAGCCGAGCAGATGTCAGATGACGACGATGATGATGACGATCACGATATGGAAATCATCTACCAACCTTAATCTAACCGATGCCAATAGCCCTAAACAGCAATGATTAGGGCTTTTTTAAAGCGCAAGCTTTGACACTTTATGACTTTAATGCCGCAGCTTTGATACTTTAATCTAGAGGGTACATAGTGCAACAGATCGCTTCTTCCATCACTCATGGACAACGCTGGGTTGTCAAAATAGGTTCCGCCTTGTTGACCAACGATGGTGCTGGGCTTGATGCTACGCGCATCGCAAGCTGGGTTCAGCAGATGGCAGAATTGAAGCAGGCAGGCATTGATATCGTGCTGGTCTCTTCGGGTGCTGTTGCTGCGGGGATGGCGCGTTTAGGTTGGCAAGAACGACCAGAAAGTATGGAGTTATTACAGGCTGCTGCTGCGGTTGGTCAAACCCAGCTGGTTCAAACCTATGAAGCCTTGTTTGAGCAGTATCAGCTACATACCGCTCAGGTGTTATTAACTCACGATGACTTGGCTGACCGTAAACGCTATTTAAATGCTCGCAATACTTTACGAGCTCTTCAGGCGATGCCGATTATTCCTATTGTTAATGAAAACGATACTGTCGTGACCGATGAAATTCGCTTTGGCGATAACGATACCTTAGGTGCGTTGGTCGCAAATCTAGTCGAAGCCGATGCACTGATTCTGTTGACCGACCAAGATGGCCTTTATGATGCCGATCCTCGCTCTAACCCGAATGCTCAGCTTATCCCTCAAGCCCAAGCCAATGATCCAGCGATTGTTGCTGTTGCTGGCGGCGGCGGTAAATTAGGTCGTGGCGGCATGGCAACAAAGGTACGTGCAGCCCGTTTGGCGGCAAGATCTGGAGCAATGACGGTAATTGCTGGTGGCCGCATTGATGATGTTCTGTTGCGTTTGCGTGCTGGTGAGTCGTTAGGTACTCGTTTGGTGCCGGATATGGAACCGATTGCTGCTCGTAAGCAATGGCTTGCCGGTCACTTACAAACCAAAGGTGATGTCATTATTGATGACGGTGCTGCCGCTGCATTGATTAAAAAGGGTAAGAGCCTTTTACCGGTTGGTGTTGTTTCGATATCTGGGCATTTTCAGCGTGGCGAATGCGTCTCCGTTAAAAATACTCAAGGCGCGGTTATTGCCCGTGGTCTGGTTAATTACGATGCATTGGAGGCCAGCAAAGTCTGTGGTCAACACAGTGATCAGGTACAGCAAAGCTTAGGTTATATTGCAGAGCTAGAATTGATTCATCGTGATAATTTAGTGCTGTTGTAATGATTTTTTGAGGGTATTGATATGCAACGTTGTCATTGGTGTGGCGAGGACCCAGTGTATCAGCATTATCATGATACGGTTTGGGGACGGCCTGAATACGACAGTTTAGAGTTGTTTGAAAAGCTTTGCCTAGATGGTCAGCAGGCCGGTTTAAGTTGGATTACCATTCTTAAAAAACAAGCTAACTACGAAGCGGCGTTTTTCAATTTTGATCCCTACCAAATGGCGCAAATGGATGAGGCGGATGTAGAACGACTCATGCAGGATACTGGTATTGTGCGTAATCGGTTAAAAATACAATCACTGATCCGTAATGCGAAGGCCTATGTGGCGTTTGCTGAGCAAGGTGATTTTTCTCACTTTTTATGGTCATTTGTTGGCGGTCGTAGCATTGTTAATCAGTGGCAAGAATCATCGCAAATACCGACCCAAACAACAGAAAGTGAAGCCATGTCGAAGGCGTTAAAGAAATTAGGTTTTAATTTTGTCGGCCCGACTATTTGTTATGCCTTTATGCAAGCCTGTGGGCTGGTAATGGATCATGTGACGAGTTGCCATTGTTACCAAGAATGTAAGACGCTGGCAGAAAGGCAGAGTTAAGGCTGGATTTTGCGATTAGCCGGTCGATGACAGGCTAATCGCAAACTTTTGATTGTCAGTTCGCGACACTGACCTCAAAAGAGCGTACCCGACGATTATCTGCCGTGGTTACTTTAATTTCGATAGCATCGATCTGAATGGTATCGTCTCGTTTAGGTACACGGCCAAACTCATGCATCACCACACCGCCGATGGTATCGAACTCCTCGTCACTGAAATTGGTAGAGAAGTGATTGTTAAAGTCTTCAACCGGTGTCAGTGCCTGCACGATGTAGCCGCCGTTGCCATTTGAGGCGATGTTTTTAATGGTTTCGTCGTCGTGCTCGTCTTCAATTTCCCCGACGATCTCTTCCAGTACATCTTCAATAGTCACCAAACCAGCAATGCCGCTGTATTCATCAACGACAATCGCCATGTGGTAGCGATTGGTACGGAAGTCCCGCAGTAGCACGTTAACGCGCTTGCTTTCGGGGACAAAATTCACATCGCGAATAATGTCTTTAATGTGCTTTTGCATCAGTTCTTCACTGAAGTCGTATTTCAGTGTCAGCGAAAGCATGTCTTTGGCGAGCAATACACCAACGACTTCATCGCTGTTTTCACCTAATACTGGGAAGCGCGAGTGACCCGATTCGGTCACTTTGGTGGCCCATTGCTTGATGCTTTCGCCGTATTCAAGGCAGACCATGTGGGAGCGCGGAATCATAATGTCGCGCACGTGTAGGTCGGATACGTTTAACGCGCCCTGAATAATACGTAACGAGTCATCATCAAGAATCTTGTTCTCATGTGCCTCATGGATGATAGCGAGTAGCTCATCTCTGTCTTTAGGTTCCCCGGTAAAGGCGTCTCCGAGTCTTTCAAATAAAGACTTTTTACCGGGGCTTCTACTCGTCGGTCGATCATCACTCATAATGTTTGTCCTTGGTATTCACTCAAATAGGGGTCAGG
Organism: Reinekea thalattae; assembly: GCF_008041945.1. Taxonomy (NCBI): domain Bacteria; kingdom Pseudomonadati; phylum Pseudomonadota; class Gammaproteobacteria; order Oceanospirillales; family Saccharospirillaceae; genus Reinekea; species Reinekea thalattae. The sequence continues at coordinate 391,963 of NZ_VKAD01000002.1, forward strand.
AATGCCTAGCGTTTCCAGAATATTGCGCTCTAGCTGTTCCATTTCAATGGCTTCTTCATCATTTTGGTGGTCATAACCCAATAGATGAAGCGTACCGTGTACGACCATATGGGCCCAATGGTTGAGCTCGGGTTTTTGTTGTTGTTTTGCTTCGTGCGCAATGACCGATGCGCAAATAACCAGATCACCTAATAGGTGATCGAGTTCGGAACTGGGGATTCCCTCAGGTGCCTCAAAAGGAAAAGAAAGCACATTGGTTGGCTTGTCTTTACCGCGGTATTGGGCGTTAAGGGATTGGCTTTCGTCTGCGTCGACGAGTCGAATGCTGAGTTCAGCTTCGTCTCTTCTGCCTGCTAAGGCGGCGTTTAACCAGCGCTCAAAATCGGCTGCCGAGGGAGGAGGTTCGTCGCTGGTTGCTAGCTGTAAATCGAGAGTTAACATCATTTGTCTTCTTTCGCCTCATAGGCATCGACAATACGTTGCACCAGCGGGTGGCGCACAACATCACTCGACTCAAAGTGGGTGAAGCTAATGCCTTCTATATTTTCTAACACCTCAATGGCGTGACGTAAACCAGAAGCTTGGCCTCGTGGTAAGTCGATCTGTGTTGGATCGCCGGTAATCACTGCCGTAGAGCCAAAGCCAATACGGGTTAAGAACATCTTCATTTGTTCACGTGTGGTGTTTTGGCTTTCATCGAGAATAATAAAGGAGTGGCTCAAGGTTCGGCCACGCATATAAGCCAGTGGTGCCACCTCGATAACATTACGTTCAATTAGTCGGTCGACCTTTTCAAAGCCGAGCATGTCGTAAAGCGCGTCATACAGCGGGCGTAAATAGGGATCAACCTTTTGGCTTAGATCGCCGGGTAAGAAACCGAGTTTTTCACCGGCTTCGACAGCAGGCCGAACTAATAAAATTCGGCGTACTTCGTCTTTTTGTAGCGCCTGCACTGCGCAGGCAACGGCTAAGTATGTTTTACCGGTACCGGCTGGGCCAATACCAAAATTAATGTCGTGATTCAGAACGCTGTGAACATAACGTTTTTGGTTGCCGCCACGCGGACGCACGACCAACTTAGGTGTGTGCACCACGTAAAGTTTATCGTCGTGCATCTTGGTCGGCGCTTTTAGCCGTTGAGCCTCGCTAGGCTGCAATGCTAAATGGATGGCGTCCGGTGTTAAGTCTCGCTGACCGCCGGTTTCTTTATAGAGCTGCTTTATGGCGCGCTCTGCCATACTGACTTGGTCTGTTTCACCGCTGACTTCGAACTGATTGCCTCGATTGGTAATGCGTACGTCGAGCCGCTCGGCAATCAATTTTAGATTGTCGTTGGCTAGGCCGCATAAGGATGCCAAGCGTTGAGGATGGTCAGGTTCTAACGAAAATTGTGCCGAAGATGAATGGCCGTCAAGCCTGCCTTCAGCCGATGAGGGGGTGTTCAAGTCAATTAAGTCCTTCGTTTTTTCAGTTTAAGCATACTGAGTAGTTCGTGCATGTCAAAAAGTCTTTTCCTCAGCGCTACCTAATAGCGTTAGGCATGCTGAGAAGTGACTTGATTGATACTCAATATGGATGTCTAAGTAAGCCAAATAGTTACTTGTTTAGGATCAATAGGCAAGGTCTGCGTTGATGATTTCACCGCGTAGGCTGTTGGTGAAAGCCTCGGTGATATGCACCTGTACAAACTTGCCGATTAGGCTGTCGTCGTCACAGACAAAGAAGGTATTACGGTTGTTTTCGCTGCGGCCGTAAAGATCTTCAGGGTTGCGTTCGCTGCGGCCTGTGACGAGGATCATTTGAACAGTACCAACCATACGTCGAGCGATTTGGTTGGTTTGCTGGATAATGCGTTGTTGCAAAATTTGTAAGCGCTGTTTTTTGGTTTCTTCAGGTAAGTCACAGCTTAGCTCGGCTGCTGGAGTACCTGGTCGAGCGCTATAGATAAAGCTGAAAGAATGATCAAAACCAATCTGCTGAATCAGGTTCATGGTGTCTTCGAAGTCTTGGTCCGTTTCACCAGGAAAGGCAATGATAAAGTCTGACGAAAAGCTAATGTCTGGTCGGTTAGCGCGAATACGCTCCATTTTATCGATGTATTCGTCGACCTTATGGCCTCGTTTCATCGCGGCTAAAATATTGTTAGAACCACTTTGCACAGGCAAGTGCAGATGGCTAACCAGCTCAGGAACGTCTTTGTAGGCGTCAATGAGGCTATCGCTGAATTCAACAGGGTGGCTGGTGGTAAAGCGAATACGGTCAATACCGTCAATATGGGCGGTCAGCGTAATTAGGTCGGCAAGATCAGCTACTGTGCCGTCGTGCTTAGTGCCGCGATAGGCATTTACATTTTGACCTAAATAGTTGATTTCTCGAACGCCTTGCTCTGCTAAGTGTATGACCTCTGCAATAACATCGTCGAATGGTCGGCTAACTTCTTCACCGCGCGTGTAGGGCACAACACAGAAGGTACAGTATTTTGAACAGCCTTCCATCACGGAGACGAACGCAGAAATGCCATCACTAGAAGGTGCAGGTAAGTGGTCAAATTTCTCTACTTCAGGGAAGGTGACATCCACCATGGCGATGCGGTTGCCGGTTGTTTTAGCGGCAGCATCGGTTGCATCGATCATGGTTGGTAGGCGGTGCAATGTCTGCGGGCCAAAAATCAGGTCAACGTGCGGTGCACGCTCAGAAATAGCCTTGCCCTCTTGCGAGGCAACACAGCCACCGACACCAATTTTTAAATTCGGATTTTTTTCTTTTAGTGACTTCCAGCGACCGAGCTGGTGAAACACCTTTTCTTGCGCTTTTTCGCGGATAGAGCAGGTATTTAGCAGAATGACGTCCGCTTCGGTTTCGTCATCTGTTAGCTCATATCCGTGGCTGTCATTCAATAAGTCGCCCATTCTCGATGAGTCGTACTCATTCATTTGGCAGCCATGCGTTTTAATAAAGAGTTTCTTTGTTGTCATTAGGTTTTATTTAAGTCAAAAAATCAGGGTGCGAAATTATACCTGTCAGCGAGTAAATTCCAAACAAAGTCTGTAAAAATCCTAACCAGTGTGTAGACTTGGCGGCTGATTTTTCTGTCAATTCAGTGAATTATTGTCTAATCGGAAAGCTATGAGTTCTAAAAAATCCATTTACCGCGTTATTTTTGTCAATCAAGATAAACTCTATGAGATTTACTGTAATCAAATTTTTCAAAGCGATATGTACGGCTTTATTGAGGTCGAAAATCTGATTTTTGGTGAAAAAAGCCAGCTAGTGGTCGACCCCGGTGAAGAGCGCCTGCAAAAAGAGTTTTCAGGCGTCAATCGATCCTATATCCCCATGCATTCTATTGTTCGTATCGATGAAGTCGAAAAAGAGGGCACGCCCAAGGTGTCCGATTCAAAAGGCGCGACGATAGCCAGCTTCCCAAGTGCCATACCAAAAAGAGTCGATTAACCTGCCGCTACCACTTTTTTATGACATTCCTGTGGTTATTTCGGTCTATACTGCAAGAGGTAAGCTCTTGTAAGTTAGAAAAATAGCCCCATACCTTAGATATGCAGGGAATGATTGTCCTTAATAAAAAGAGAGGTGCCTTATGGAAGTCACAATGTTAACGACTCTTAGCGCTGTTCTAATTGTTTTGTTTGTACAGCAAAAAATCACGGCGAAACTTAAGCCTGTGCCCGTCAAAGTGCAGCGACAACAGCCTTATCAAAGGTAATCGCTCGCTTAACTCTGTTAGGTCCTCATTTTGTTTAGTCCTCGTGGACAGACAGTGTGGACCTAACGAGTAATAGGCTAAAAGCTTCTTACCTATAAGTGCTCTTTACCATTTCACCTATTTTGATGTTCTCTCAGCGTTTTCCCCAACTTCTACTTCTATTTAAAAGTGCCTATGTCATGCCTGTAGATAGTGCTGTCTTCATTTCGGCTAACTAAGCCTAGATTGAAGCTTAATGATTGGCTCATCTATAATCGGTTTTAATGCACTGAAGAGCGTGATTTACTTTTTTGCGAACCTATAAACGAGATCTAATGTTGAATTATCGATTTTCCCCCATTGCTGGCCGTATCATGTTTGGTTTTTTGCTGTATTTGGGTTTTGATTCTCACAGCCTCTATGCGAATAATCATACTGGCAATCCTCTGTTATCACCCCGAACCGCTTTGCAACAACCGCCGTTACCTGACTTTGCCGCCGTGACCGATACGGAGCAAAAAAAGCAGCAGTTTTTTGATTTTTTACAGCCGCAGATTAGCCGAATCAATTTACGGATAGAGTCTGAGCGAGCATGGTTAGTGCTGGTTTACCAAACCATTGAGCAGGGCGAAACGCTAGCCTATTGGCAGCAGCAGATGCTGGGTGAATTGCACGATTATTATCGTGTTGCAGAACCGATTGCGTCTAGTGCTGCCTTTGAGCAGCTGATGCTTCGGGTTGATACCATTCCAGCTTCGCTAGTTTTGGCTCAGGCGGCGAATGAGAGCGCTTGGGGAACGAGCCGTTTTGCCGTAGAAGGAAATAATTTATTTGGTCAGTGGTGCTTTAGTCAGGGCTGTGGTTTAGTGCCAACAGGCCGCGATAGTGATGCCTCACATGAGGTTCGCGTGTTTTATTCGGTTGCTGATTCGGTCGACAGCTATTTCCGAAACCTCAATACACATCGGCAATATGCTGCTTTTCGAGCGCTCCGAGCGCAATCTCGGGATCGCAACGAGCTGTTAAATAGCACCGAATTAGTTTGGGGCATCAAGGGTTATAGCAGTCGAGGTGATTTATATATCACTGAACTGATTGATATGATTCGATACAATGCCTTGCAGCAGTATGACCAGCCAGCATTTTATGCTTCTCAGCCGATCCAGATTAAAGCGGATGGTTGATAAAGAGTTAATAGCGGCGCATGTCGGATGATTGAGTGACGTTTATAACAGATTGATGTTTATAACAGGTTTAAGAAAAGAGGAATCCCTTTGGACTATCGCCAACCAAGCCAGCAATTAACCTTTAAATGCATACCGTTCGACCAATTGGATAGCGTGACACTTTATGAGATGCTGGCTTTGCGCCTAGCTGTGTTCTCGGTAGAGCAGAATTGCCCTTATCAGGACTTAGACGGTAAGGACATCTCTGCTTGGCATCTATTGGGTTATCAGGATGGTAAATTGGTTGCCGTCGCTCGGTTATTGATGCCGGATGTATCCTATAGTGGTGCTTGCTCAGTAGGGCGAGTCTGTTGCCATATTGATTATCGAGATCAAAAGGTTGGTCAGCGTCTCATGGCTGAAGCAGTAAAACAGTGCCGGACTCTGTTTTCTGGTTTCCCTATTACCATTAGCGCACAGCACTATTTGGTGCGTTTTTATCAGCAGTTTGGTTTTCAAACGGTTGGTTCAACCTATTTAGAAGACGATATTTTACATATTGAAATGACTCATCAGGCCGCTTAAATGGCTTGTTGATGTTTCGAACGATCTCTTGAGACGGTATTTTACGATGGCCCGCGCAGTTAGTTGTGTGTGGTGAGTGGCTAGTAGTTAAAAGGTGCAGCAGTGAATCCTATTAAACAGAAGATCGGTAAGCTTTATGTGCGCCATTTTGCAAACTTGGCCAGTTGGTTCCGTGGTCTTCTAAATATTGGCGTTGCATTCCAGCGTTTATTTGGTGCTGAGCGTTGCGAAGCCTTTTCTCGTCGCTTGCGTCAGTTAACCAAAGGTCGAACCCCGGTTTGGTTGTCGACACTGCCAGCCGCTTCGCGCCCGGTTTATGCACGTAATGAATTAATCCGTCTAACAAAAGAAAGCACGGTTGTGTATTGGCCTTCTTGTGTCAGTCAATCGTTCGGTTCGGCACTTAATGATGATCGAGTGAATATTCCTAACGCCGTGCAAAGCGTATTAAATAAAGCCAATCTGAATGTGGTTTATCCACAACCCACTCGCGGCTTGTGCTGTGGTGCTTATCTTAGACATAAAGGGTTGGCTGATGCTGCTGATCAGATGCAAGAAGAATTAATTTCAACCCTATGGGAAGTTTCCAGTGCAGGTCGTTATCCGGTATTAGCCGATACCAGCGCATGTAGCGAAGCCCTAATGGCTCAAGCGCGTGCACGCGGTATTCACCTTTACGAAAGCTCAGAGTTTATTGATAAGTTTTTACTGGATCGATTAGATATTACACCGGAGATACAGCGTGTTGCGGTATTTGTCAGCTGTGCCACACGCCAGCTAGGCGTTGAATCGAGCTTTTATCGAGTGGTTGATAAATTAACACCCGATTGGGTTGAGCCGGATGGTATTGATTGCTGTGGTAGCGTTGGGGATCAAGCCTTTACTCAGCCAGAGCGAGCTCAGCATGCGCTGGCTTACTTACCTTTCCAGATCGATACCTGTGCTTACGGTATTTCTAACAATCGTATGTGTGAAATTAGCTTAAGTCGCTATGGCGAACTGACCTTTTATTCTCTGTTTGAAATATTGGATCGATGCTCGCAAGGCCGCCAGAGCAGCTCAAGCTGAGCGCTCTGGTCAGTTGGATCAGGCTAAAAGCGTTTCTTTTACCAGCTGTAGAATCTTTTTGGTGTTTTTACCCGCTTTGATCTGATCTTGGCTAGAAAAGTCGTCACTTTGTTCTTTTTGGGCCGAGCGGATCAGCGCTCGCAATTGTTGCCGATCAGTTTCTGGATGCTGATCGATCCATTGACCTAAGGCGTCCGTCGACGTTAATAGCTTATAGCGCCATAATTCAGCCTGGTTTTGAATGCGTTGATAATAGTCTGACGAAGGGTCGAGTTTATCGAGGCAGAGTTGGATAGCTTCGATATCCAAGTTTCTCATCAGCTTACCGATGTATTGCAGATGTCGACGCATCGCTTCATTACTTTTAATGCGCTTACTTTCTTCAATCGCGGCAAACATTTCATCATTTAATGGAAAAGACGCAAGCTCAGAGGCTTTAACACGTAAAAGTTGCTCGCCCATTTGCTGCAATTTATGCATGTCTTTTTTAATTTCGGTCTTACTGACCCAAATAATGTCATCGTTATCGGGCGTGGAATCTGTCATAAATTGGTTACCTAGGGCTTATCTTTAGAGTAAAAATGCGGTTGCTAGACCCAAAAAGGTCAAAAAACCAAATACATCGGTGAGTGTGGTTAAAATAACGCTACCGGAAAGTGCAGGGTCAATGTTAGCGGATTTTAAGACAAACGGCAGCAAGGTTCCTGAAAGAACGGCTAAGCAGATGTTTACCAAGATTGCCGCAGCGATGACCAAAGCCAATGAAACGCTGTGATACCAACCGACGGTAATAGCGCCAATCACCAATGCCCACAGGCCGCCATTGAGCAAACCAACTCCTAGCTCACGAAGTAGCATCCAGCGTAAATTACCGCGTGTTATATGGCCGGTGGCCATGCCGCGAATTATAAGCGTCAGTGTTTGGCTGCCAGCGATACCGCCCATGCTGGCCACAACAGGACTCAGCACTGCCAGTGCGACAATCTGTGCTATCGAGGTTTCAAATCGACTCATCACAGCTGCAGCAATAAAGGCGGTTGCCATGTTAATGCCGAGCCAAACCGCACGTTCACGGCTACTTTTGACGACTGGCGCAAAGATATCACCCTCTTCATCAAGACCGGCCATGCTGAGCATGTTGTGATCGGCGTTCTCTCGGATAACATCGACCACGTCATCGATGGTAATGCGGCCAATGAGAATGCCTTCAGCGTTGATAACCGGTGCTGAGACTAGATCGTGACGTTCAAATACCTGCGCTACTTCTTCTTCGTCGGCGTATGCGTCAATGCCCTTGATGTCGCTGGACATTATATTGCTCACTAATTCATCAGGGCGATTGGTCAGCAATTGAGTGATGGCTAAAGAGCCTTGGTAATTGAGGTTTCGGTCAGTGACCCAAACTCGGTCTAAAGATTCTGGCAAGGACAGTTTGCGTAAATAGCGCAACACCGTTTCAACGTTAACATCGGCACGCACCATGATTAAATCGGTATTCATTAAGCCGCCGGCGGTGTCTTCAGGGTAGGCGAGTAGGCCTTCGACCTGAGCACGTTCTTGGATTGGCAGCAGTTGCAGAACCCGATCTGAGACGTCTGGCGATATATGTTGCAGCATGTCTGCAAGATCATCGCTTTCAATATTCTGAATCGTCTCGACAATCTCTTCGGCTGACATCTTGCCTAATAGGGCTTGCTGGATGTCGTCATTTAAGTGAGTTAGGACATCACCTTGATTGTCTTCGCTGATGAAGCTCCACAGTAGAATCCGTGTTTTTGAGGGTGTCGACTCAAGTAAGTGAGCAAGATCAACGGTCGATAGGTTGTGGTTAAACAGGGTTTCGATAGCCGTGAAATCGCCGCTATCGATGGCTTTATAAATTAGCGATCGATACTGGTCAAAGATTGCGTCGTTAGAACCAGAGTGCATGAAGGGTTACTGTCCTTGAGTGATATTCAGTGGCGACTATTCGTCTTCATCGAATCGATTATTAATTAACGCCGAAACCTGTTGCCAGGCTTCAATTTCGTCGCTGCCTTCTAATGTGCAAACAATTTCGGTGCCTTGGGTTGCTGCTAACATCATGATCGACATAATGCTCTTGGCGTCAGCTTGACGAGCGCCTTTACTGATGTGTATTTGGCTTTCAAACTGGCTGGCAGTATTGACCAGCTTTGCAGCCGCGCGAGCGTGTAATCCCAATTTATTAATGATGGTAATGGTTTGCTCAATCAATCGGTGTCCTGCCCTAAATCTCGGTGTCTAATCTGGATCGATGCGTAGTCTGTTTGGAAGGCTGCAAACAGCCGCTCGGCTAAATAGACTGATCGATGCTGACCGCCGGTACAGCCAATGGCTACAGTCAGATAGCTGCGCTGGTTTTTTTCGTACTCCGGTAACCAACGCTGCATGTAATTAAAAATATCTTGATACATTAAATTCACTGAGGCTTCTTTTTCTAAGAATGCCTGAATGGGTTGGTCTTTGCCGGTGAACTGGCGCAAGTTCTTATCCCAATAGGGGTTTGGCAGGCAGCGTACATCAAAGACTAAATCGGTATCTTTCGGAAGCCCGTGTTTAAAGCCGAAGCTCATAAATTGCAAGGCTAGGCCGGTCGGCTTTTCAATCAGTTGCTGCTTGATCTGCAAACGTAAGTCTTGCACCGATAGCGCACTGGTATCAATACGTAAATTACAACAGCTGGCGATAGGTCCGAGAAGTTTGGTCTCGCTCTCAATCGCTTCGGCTAAAGAGTGTGACTGATCTGTCAGTGGGTGTTTACGCCGAGTAGCACTGAAGCGCTGTAATAAAATAGAGTCGTCAGCATCTAAAAACACCACTTCCACTGCAACGGAGCTGCTGATGTTTTGCAGTATCGCCGGTAGAGTACTGATGCTGTCGGTGGAATTACGTGCATCAATACAGACCGCGGCTTTGCGGCTGTTTGGATTGCTCGACATCCAGTTGATGAGTTCCGGTAAAAGCGCTGGCGGTAGGTTATCAATACAGTTATAACCGGCGTCTTCTAGGCTGTTGAGCACGGTAGATTTGCCCGAGCCTGAACGACCGCTGATTAAGATCAAACGAAAGTCTGTCGACGTCATGTGATTGCCCAATCGGTTACTGGTGAGGTTAGTTTCCAATAAAGTGATTGTATAAGTCTAGAGGTGTTTGGCTGCTTTTAATATTAGCCAAGGCTTCAGGATTGCTAACTTGCTCGACCACACTGGCCAGCAGTTGAAGGTGATCATCGGTGGCTTCAACAGGCACCACTAAAGCGAAGATAAGGTCTACCTGCTGTTTGTCGATAGAATCAAAATCGACAGCCTCAGGTATTTTTATCAGAGCCGCAACCGGTGAGGTAAGGCCTTCTAAACGACAGTGAGGCACAGCAAAGCCAGAACCAATTCCTGTACTGCCTAATCGCTCACGCGCAATTAATTGATCAAAAAGATCGAGTTCTGAAACGCCGTCGAGCGTCGAAGATAGACGCTCGGCGATGGTTTGGAGGATGCGTTTTTTACTGGCGCCAAAACTTTCCATATAGGTTTGTTCGGCGCTCAGTATTTGACTCAGTTGAATCATTTAAGCAGTTAATTTCCCTGTTTGTGCGCAATGTTTTTTTCTTTGCGCTTAATGAGTTGCCGATCTAGTTTGTCGTTGAGTAGATCGATCGCGGCGTAGAGGTCATCGTGAACAGCATCAGCGTGTACTTGGCCTCCTTTTACGTTAATGGATGCTTCGGCCTTTTGTCTTTCTTTTTCAACACTTAGCGTTATTTGAATATTACCCATCTGGTCGAAGTGACGTTCCAATTTATCTAGTTTGCTTGAAACGTAGTTATGTAGAGATTCAGTAACTTCGACGTGGTGTCCGCTAATATTAACTTGCATAGGCTGCTCCTTTATTATTGCAGTTTTGGCAGGCTCTTAACGGGTCAGTGACCTGTTAGATGTGCCATGTAGATCGCTTACTGAGTAAGAGACCCATTCGACTAACAACTGATGCTATTAGCCGTTATACAACTGTATTTGTTAGAAGTGAGATGTCAGCGATAACTTACTGACTTCTTCGTTTAACAGGACCTACCTATAAATATTGCTGTTGCGTTAGAAAACATCAAGCGATATAGCCATTATTTTTGCATTTAAATTAAACTCTTACGTTCGTTTGACGGAGGAATGTTCATTGCTTCGCGGTATTTAGCAATGGTGCGCCGCGCCACTTGGATACCTTGCTCGCCCAGTAAGGTAGCGATTTTTGAATCGCTTAAAGGCTTACGTGGGTTTTCAGCGGCAATTAATTTTTTAATCAGTGCTCGAATCGCAGTACTTGAACATTCACCGCCAGAGTCGGTGCTGACGTGGCTACTGAAGAAATACTTCAACTCATACAGGCCACGAGGCGTATGCATGTATTTTTGTGTAGTGACACGAGAAATGGTTGATTCGTGCATGCCGACCGCTTCGGCAATGTCGTGCAACACCAGAGGTTTCATAGCTTCGTCGCCGTACTCTAAGAAGTTACGTTGATGCTCAACAATGGTGGTTGCGACCTTTAGTAAGGTTTCGTTTCGACTTTGCAAGCTCTTAATAAACCACTTGGCTTCTTGTAAGTGATCTTTTAAGTAGGTGTTGTCGGTTGAGTTATCGGCTCGCTTGACCATTGAGGCGTAAGACGAGTTGACCTTGAGTTTTGGCGCAATTTCTGGATTCAGCTCGACCAACCAACGATTGTTTTCTATATCTTTCGAGACAATAACATCCGGAATGACATATTCAGATTTACTGGATTCAACAGACGCACCTGGGTGTGGGTTAAGCGTTTGAATCAGTAAAAAGACTTCTCTAAGCTCTGCTTCTTTAATTCGCAGTTTACGCATGAGTTGTGCAAAGTCTTTGGTGCCTAATAGCTCGATATGGTTTTCAACGACTTTAATGGCAACATCACGATAAGGCGTTTCAGCAGGTAACTGCTTTAATTGAATTGCTAAACAGTCGGCCAAGTTCGCAGCACAGACACCCGGTGGATCAAACTGTTGTAAGCGGTGCAGGACGGCGTCAACTTCGTCGGTATCAAGTGGGTCTTCTTCACTGGAAAGGCCTTCTTGTAAGCCTTCAAAAATATCTTCAATACCGGTAGAAAGGTAACCCTTTTCGTCGACGCTTTCTAAGATGGCTTCGGCTATGATGCGGTCTTTATCCGACATCGGAGTGAGGTTAAGTTGCCAATTAAGATGATCGATTAATGAGTCTGTCGAGCCGTAGATGTTTTCGAGATTGTAATCATCGTCGGCAGAAGCAATACCATGACTGGTCGGCGTATGGGTATAGATATCGTCCCAAGAGCTGTCGACAGCCAGTTCGTCAGGAATGGTTTCTTGCACCGAAAGTTCTTGTGTTGATTGATCTGGTGCTTCGTTGGCTTTTTCGGCAGGTTCTGAATGGCTTTGTTCATTTGATGCGTTTTGATTGGCGACATCATTGGCGGAAGCGACTTCGTCTTCTTTTACTTCCAGCATAGGGTTGGTATCCAACGCCTGCTGGATTTCTTGTTGCAAGTCTAGTGTCGAGAGTTGCAATAATTTAATGGCCTGTTGCAGCTGAGGTGTCATGGTCAGCTGTTGGCCCATTTTTATCTGTAAAGACGTCTTCATACTGGCTTTTTACTCATTCATTGCAGGCCGTGGCCATGCCTATTTACAGTGTGAAATTATCACCTAAGTATACCTCGCGTACCGTCCTATTACTGAGCACTTCTTCAGCAGTCCCTTCAGCAATGATGTGACCATTGCCGACGATATAGGCTTTTTCACAAATGTCTAAGGTTTCTCGAACATTGTGATCGGTAATCAGTACGGCGATACCGCGTTTCTGTAAGTGGTAGATGATTTCTTTGATATCACCGACCGAAATTGGATCAACACCCGCAAAGGGTTCATCCAATAAAAGAACTTTTGGCTCAGTCGCCAGTGCACGTGCAATTTCAACTCGCCTGCGCTCACCACCTGACAGTGCCATTCCTAGGCTCTTGCGAATATGGGTGACGTTGAATTCATTTAATAGGCTTTCTAATTGTTCCTTTTGTTGTTGCTTGGTTAAGTCCTTACGTGTTTCCAATACCGATAAAATATTGTTTTCAACAGACAGCTTTCTAAAGATGGACGCGTCTTGTGGTAAATAACCAATGCCTTTTTTGGCTCGAGCATGCATAGGTAATTTTGAAATGGCTTGACCATCGATGGTCACGGTGCCTTGGTCGAGAGTCACGAGACCAACGATCATATAAAAACAGGTAGTCTTACCGGCACCATTAGGGCCGAGTAAGCCAACAATTTGAGCGGCTTCTACTTCAATGCTGACATCAACCACAACGGGGCGCTTTTTATAGCTTTTGGCTAGGTTACGAGCTTCGAGTAAGGCCATTATTCAGTGCTTCCCGGTAACAGTAATAGCTCGGCCTGTTCATCGTCCTGATTACCAGATAGCGAGCGAGCCGATTGGATCGTGACTTGGCCTGTGGCTGCCTGATATTCAATCTGTTCACCGCGTGCTTCATTACCCGACTGAGTAATGCGAGCCTCGCCAAGGGTAATGATGATGTCGGTTGCAGGAAAAAACTCAACCTGGTTGCCATTAACTTCCACCATGTCACTACCGAGCTGTGGTATATCGGTAAAGATTGCAGGGGTGCCAGTGGCTTTGATGTAGCTTAATTCGTTGGTGTCTGGGTCTGTTTCTATCACCACCTGATCGGCAAGAATCTCTAAGTTGCCTTGGGTGATAACGACATTGCCAGTCAGAATGCTGATCCCAGTGTTGATGTCAAAGCTATTGCTATCGGCTTTACCGGTGATGGGCAGCTCTCGGTCTTCGGGTAATGCCAGTGCGGTAGCGCTGAGCAGTCCGTAGCAAAGGGCCATTGCGCAGTAAAGCAAACGGCGATTACGCAATGATGTGTGAGACCTAGTTAGGCTCATAATAAAAAGTCACCTCATCGATCAGGTTGATGATTGGGTTTGCGTCACTCAAATCTGCAGTCATACCGATAGCATTGCTGCGACTATTGCCTTGGCGGATTTCAACGGGTAAATCCGTTTCTACCCACTGGCCGCTTTGCGTTGCTTTGACATAGTCGCTGACAATGCTGGTTGCAAGGCGTTCAGTCTGTTCGACCATCGTCACATCGATAAAGAATTCAACGTCGTCATTATCATACAAAACGGCGCGGTTGGCTGTAATTTTCCAGTCATTCCGGTCGTTATTTAGAATGGTGATATCCGGTTGATTTAACAGTGTTTCGCCTAACTCTTGATAAATTGCAACATCTGTTGACTCGATATAAACCAAGGCTTCGCCAGCGCTGTTATAGCGAGTCAATTTCATATCTGTCATGTAGATATTGGGTGTTTGTTCGGGTAGTTCGAAAGCGGTGTCGGTAGTGGATTCTTTATCCTTGCCTGCAAGCCACGCAAAACCAGCACCGACAACAATGGCCGTTGCTAGAAGTAGGTGATGACGTTGCAGGCGAGGCATTTAAGCAACTCCTGCTTTGAGAATGTCGTGCATGTGGACGACGCCAGCGACATGCTTGTCTTGCATCACCACCAAGGAGGTGATCTTTTTCGATTCCATGGTAAACAATGCTTGGGTGGCCAGTTGGTCAACACCTATCGTTGCTGGCGTTTTGTGCATAACGTCTTTTATGGCGGTGTTTTTAAAGTCGATATCTTTGTCGATAGCGCGTCTAAGGTCGCCGTCAGTGAATACGCCCATTAGCTTGCCTTGATCTTGAACCGTCACCATGCCAAGGCTCTTATGAGTCATTTCAAGTAAGGCATCAAATACCGAGGTTTCAGGGCTTACTACAGGTATGCGTTCGTCAGCGTGCATAATGTCGGCAACCTTTAACAGCAGTTTGCGTCCTAGGCTACCGCCCGGATGAGAAAATGCAAATTGCTCAGCAGTGAAACCGCGCATTTCGAGTAATGCTATCGCCAAGGCATCGCCCATCACTAGGGCTGCAGTGGTCGATGAAGTTGGTGCTAGGTTTAAAGGGCAGGCTTCTTGTTCAACGCCGCAATAGAGGTGAGCATCAGAGGATGTCGCCAGTGTGCTGTTTGGGTTGCCAGAAAAGCCGATCAGTTTGGCGCCTAGCCGCTTGATTAATGGCAGTAGCGCGACTAACTCGGGTACTTCACCAGAATTAGACAGTGCAATCACGACATCGTCGCCGGTAATCATGCCCATATCGCCGTGACTGGCTTCTCCTGGATGAACAAAAAATGCGGGTGTGCCAGTACTGGCAAGTGTTGCCGCTATTTTATTACTGATGTGTCCAGACTTACCCATGCCGGTAACAATAACGCGGCCTTTGCAGTTAATAACTAGATCGCAAGCCAGCTCGAATTGGTCATCGAGTTTCTGGCTCAAAGCCAAAAGTGCGTCGATTTCGAGTTTAAAGGTGCGCTGAGCAAGTTCCAGTACAGAAAGTTGGGTCATGATGTCACTGTTCGCTTATGAATATATTTGATGAGTGGGTGTTAGGTGTTTATCGCAACCGACTCGATCGCATGCAGCGACCGAGCAAGTTAAAAGATTGTCTCGGTGCTACATGGCAGCTTGATAAGCAAGGTACCCATAAGCGCCGTACATTACAACAAAAATCGTGCCAATAGGGCGGCCTAATGATTTTCCGCGTCGACCTTGAATAATTAATAGTCCAAATAGCACGGCGCTGATGCCAAGCATAAAGGCATAATCGCGGTTGAAAATCTCGGCGCTGAAGCTGTTGGGTCTAAGCAGGGCCGGCACGGCAACAACAGCCAGCAGGTTAAAGATATTGGAGCCTAAAATATTGCCAATGGCGATATCGTGGTGCTTTTTAATTGCACTCATCGCAGAGGCTGCAAGTTCAGGCAAACTGGTGCCGATTGCAATGATGGTCGCGCCGATGATGGCATCGCTAATGCCGTATTGGTTAGCAATACCGACAGCTCCCCAAACCAACGCTCGGGCACTGAAGATAAGAACGGCTAAGCCAACAATAAACCACAGAATGGCGACAGGAGTAGACATGTCATTAGGGATTTCTTCTTCAAATTCAGCATCAGGCTGCTCGGCAGTTTTGTTCTGATGGTAAATCCAAGCCAAAAACGTCACCAATGCCGCCAGTAATAAAATACCTTCATAAAAGGCCAGCGTAAGATTAAATAGCAGGATGCCGATGGCCAGTGATACCGCCATCATAATAAGGTTTTCGTTAGTGATTAAACGCTTACTGACTGGGATCGGTGCTATCAGGGCTGTCACGCCCAAGACTAAACCAATGTTGGCAATGTTTGAGCCGATGGCGTTGCCCAGTGCCATATCGATTCTATTTTCAAGTGACATTAAGGCTGCGGCGATAATCTCAGGTGCGGATGTGCCTAACGATACGATGGTGACGCCAATAATGATGTGTGGCACGCCAAAGTTATTGGCAATGGCGGCACTGCCTGCAACAAAGCGATCGGCGCTGAGCACTAAAAAAATAAGACCAACAATTATCGCAACGGAGAACATAAGCATCACAGGCTACCTTTTTTATTGTTTAGTGGGATTTCCATTATTAATGAAAGTTTAACTGTTTGTTCTGATGGAGCAGCGCATTTAACGGACTTTGCCTACTAATTGCAATAATTGTCGTCAATGCTTGGGCTTATTCGTCGCTAGGCTTCCCGATTGGTCAATAGTTGGCGTATAATCCTCGCCCTTTTTAATTAGATAGTGGAACACCTTATGACAGCTGAAGACCTAAAAGCCATGCTACAGGCAGAATTTGCCGGAGCACAAATAGACGTTATGGGTGAAGGTGCTAATTATTCAGTCAAGGTGGTATCCGATCTATTTGAATCAAAGCGCGCAGTTCAACGCCAACAGATGGTATATGCCGTGCTAAATAATGTTATTGCTTCTGGTGAAGTGCATGCAGTAACGATGGATTTAAAAACAAACGCAGAAGCAGGTTGAGGAACATTCATTGGATAAGCTTTTAATTACCGGTGGCGCAACGCTGTCGGGCGAGATTCGCATTTCAGGTGCTAAAAACGCCGCGCTACCTATTTTAGCATCGTCATTGTTGACTAAAGAGCCGGTTGTATACAGTAACTTACCGCATTTGAACGATATCACCACCATGATCAGCCTGTTGGGATCAATGGGCGTGTCAGTGGTGTTAAACGAAGATATGAGTGTTGAAATCAGCACTGAAACCATTAAAGAGTTGACGGCACCTTACGATCTGGTCAGCACCATGCGTGCCTCGATTGTTGTGTTGGGGCCATTGTTGGCTCACTTTGGTCAGGCGCGAGTTTCTTTGCCTGGCGGCTGTGCTATCGGCAGTCGTCCGGTGGATCTACACATTAAAGGCATGGAAGCACTTGGCGCAACAGTTGAAGTTGAAGATGGCTACATTAATGCAAGCTGTGAAGGTGGCTTAAAGGGCGCGCATATCTTCTTCGATAAAGTTACTGTGCTGGGTACAGAGAATGTCATGATGGCGGCAACATTAGCTAAAGGTACGACGGTTTTAGAGAATGCCGCTAAAGAACCAGAAGTTGTTGACTTAGCCAACTGCTTGATTGCCATGGGTGCCAAAATATCTGGTGCCGGTACCGACACCATTACTATTGAAGGTGTTGAATCGTTACACGGCTGTCATCACCGCGTTATTCCAGACCGTATCGAAGCGGGTACTTATCTTGTCGCCGGTGCTATTGCTGGTGGCCGTGTGCGCATTAAAGAAGTAATCCCTGAGCATCTGGATGCAGTGATTATGAAGCTAAAAGAGGCTGGCGCTCAGTTGAGTCAGGGTGATGATTGGATTGAAATCGACATGAACGATTGCACCTTGAAAGCGGTTGATATTCGTACGGCACCTTACCCAGCGTTTCCGACCGATATGCAGGCGCAATTTACTCTGTTGAATGCTGTTGCCGAAGGCACAGGAACGGTTGAAGAAACCGTCTTTGAAAACCGCTTTATGCACATCAATGAGCTAGAGCGCATGGGCGCAAAAGCCAAAATTAAGGGCAATACCGTTGTCATTAAAGGCCTGACAGGTCAGAAAGGCTTGAAGGGCGCACGTGTTATGGCCACTGATTTACGGGCTTCGGCTTGTCTTGTTTTGGCAGGTTTAGTCGCCAGCGGCGAAACATTGGTCGACCGTATTTACCATCTAGATCGCGGTTACGAATGCATCGAAGAAAAAATGGCCGCCTTGGGCGCGACCATTCAGCGTGTTTCTGGCTAATTTTTGTTGGCCGCATTAGGCGTTCTTAGTAACGTTTTATTGCGGCCAGTTTCTTCGAATAGCTCAAGTTGAGTCCTGTTTTTTATTACTATTCGCGATCTATAGAGAATCGATATGCAAGCCAATTCGCAAACCATCACCATTGCTCTGTCTAAGGGGCGTCCGTTAAAAGAAACATTGCCGCTCTTTGCGGCAGTCGGTATCGAGCCTTTAGAAGATGTTCATACGTCACGCAAACTGATTTTCGAAACGACGCAGCCTAATGTGCGTATGATTATTATTCGATCAGCGGATGTACCGACCTATGTTCAGTATGGCGTTGCCGATTTAGGTGTCACCGGTAAAGATGTTCTGTTGGAGCACGGTGCAGAAGATATGTATGAGCTGCTCGATCTTGGGGTGTCTCGGTGCAAATTAATGACCGCCAAAATCAAAGGTGCACAGCCACCACTGGGTAAAATTAAGGTTGCGACAAAATTTATTAATGTTGCTCGTCAGTATTACGCCAAAAAGGGTCAGCAAGTTGAGCTGATTAAGCTGCATGGCGGAATGGAGTTAGCGCCGATTATGAATTTAGCCGATGTCATTGTTGATATCGTAGATACCGGCAATACCTTAAAAGCGAACGGTTTAGAAACCGATGAATACATTGCCGATGTCAGCGCGCGAGTGATTGCTAGCCGCTTAGCATTAAAAATGAAAGATGAAAAAATAAACCCCATTATTGAAATGTTGAAAAACGCCGTCAATAAATAAAAAGCGAGTTGTTCATTAAATGATTTTTTATTAAACAGCTTTTTATTAAAAAATTTCTTATTAAAACGACATAACAAATAAGGCTAATCATGACCTCAGTAGCGATGAAATATTTAAAACTTGGTGAGTCAGGCTTTGATCAAAGTCTGTCGGACATGCTTTCTTGGGAATCTGTATCTAATGCAGATATGCAAAAGTTAGTTGCCGATATTATTCATCATGTGCGAACTGAGGGTGACCAGGCGTTAATTGAATACTCGGCAAAATTTGATAGCTACCCAGTTGATAGTATGGCAGCGCTTACTGTTTCGGCTGAAGATATCGAAGCGGCTTTCAACCGCTTAGACGAAGCCAAGCAGGATGCCTTGAAAGTAGCTGCGGAACGAGTCGAAAAATACCACAGCAAGCAGCTTTCTGAGAGCTGGCAATACACCGATGAATTGGGTGTTGTGTTGGGCCAAAAAGTAACCGCGATGGATAAGGTTGGCATTTACGTGCCTGGTGGCGTTGCGCCGTTAGCCTCTTCGGTGATCATGAACGCCATGCCAGCAAAGGTTGCTGGTGTTAAAGATATTGTTATGGCGACGCCGGCACCGAATGGCGAAGTCAGTGATTTTGTCTTAGCGGCGGCTTATGTTTCTGGTGTTACCGAGTGCTATTTATTGGGCGGCGCTCAAGCGATAGCGGCCTTGGCTTATGGCACACAAACGGTACCGTCAGTGGATAAAATCGTCGGCCCCGGTAATGCATTTGTCGCCACCGCTAAAGCTCAGGTTTTTGGTAAGGTTGGGATCGATATGATTGCCGGACCAAGCGAGATTTTGGTTGTCTGTGATGGTAAGACCAACCCCGACTGGATTGCTATGGACCTGTTCTCGCAAGCGGAACACTCACACGATGCGCAGGCGATTCTGATTTCGCAAGATGCTGAATTTTTAGCTCAGGTTAAAGCCTCCATTGAAAAGTTATTACCGACCATGGAACGTGCCGATACGATTTTAGAATCGTTAAATAATCGCGGCCTTATGATTGAAGTGGCGCAATTAGAGCAAGCGATCGAGCTGATTAATACCATTGCGCCTGAGCACTTGGAATTATCGATAGACGAACCAGAAAGTTGGCTCGATGGTATTCGCCATGCTGGCGCGATCTTTATGGGGCGACACAGCTCAGAAGCCTTGGGCGATTACTGCGCTGGCCCGAACCACGTATTGCCGACCAGCGGCACGGCGCGCTTCTTTAGTCCTTTAGGCGTTTATGATTTCCAAAAACGCAGTTCGCTTATTGGCGCCTCTGCACAGGCAGCTAATACCTTAGGCCCTGTGGTGTCAGTTTTAGCCCGTGGCGAATTATTAACGGCCCACGCGCAAAGTGCGGAGTATCGAATTAATGACTGATTTTCGTGATCAAATAGAAACCGCGGTAAACCGTTGGGTAAAGCCAGAAGTGAGAAAGCTTAAGGCTTATCACGTGCCAGATGCTGAAGGCTATGTGAAGTTAGATGCCATGGAAAACCCGTTTGTTTGGCCTGATGCGATTCAACAAGAATGGTTGAAGGAGTTGGCCAGTGCCGAAATCAATCGTTACCCGGATGCCGACAGTAAGGCATTAAAGCAGGGTATTGCAGAGGTTATGTCGGTGCCTGAAGGTATTGAGATGATCTTAGGCAATGGCTCTGATGAATTGATACAGCTTATTGCGATGGCGGTAAATGGTGCGAATCGAAAAATCATGGCACCTGAACCTAGCTTTGTGATGTATCAAATGGTCGCAAAATATATCGATATGGATTATGTCGGCATTCCGCTGAATGATGACTTTGGTATCGATTTAGAAGCGACGCTTAGACAAATTGAAATAGAAGATCCTGCGGTGATCTTTTTAGCGCAACCGAATAACCCGACGGGTAATTTGTGGGGCGATGAAAAACTGCGCTGTATTCTTGAAGCGGCTAATGGCTTGGTTGTGATCGATGAAGCCTATACTGCCTTTACTGAAGCGGATTACCTCAGCTGGCTAGAAAGCTATCCGAATCTTTTGATTATGCGTACCTTTTCTAAGATCGGTTTAGCAGGCTTACGTTTAGGTGTGTTGTTTGGTCATTCAAGCTGGATTGCGGAGATTAATAAATTACGCTTGCCGTATAACATTAATGTGCTCACTCAAAAGAGTGCCTTGTTTGCCTTGCAGCATTATCAGGTATTGATTAATCAAACTCAGGAGTTGATTAGTCAGCGCCAGCGACTGTTTAAACTGCTCGATGACATTGACGGCCTTAAAAGTTACCCAAGCCAAGCTAACTTTATTTTGGTTCGTGCGGCGCAAGGGCAGGGCGCGGTGATTCATGCAGCCTTAAAAGAACGAAATATTTTGGTTAAAAACCTACACGGTGCGCACCCATCATTGTCGGATTGTTTGCGAATTACGGTTTCCAATAGCGCAGAAAATGATCTATTGATAGCCGCACTTCGCGATATCTGTTCGGCTAGTTGATTCAGTTATTACGGTAGCCAATGGTTACCGTAACTTCTATGGCTTTATTGTCTCTGATAAGTCGCAATTGACTTTGTTGCTCGGGTAATAGTTGAGCCGTGAGTCTGGCGGCTTGCGCCCGACTAATCAGCGGCTCGTTATCAACACTGAGTAATATATCACCTACCTGAATGCCGGCAATCGCTGCCGGACTGTTCGGCGCAATAGCGGTCACCACAAGTGCGCTTGTTTGCGTTTCTTGCCAGCTTTCTGTCAGTCGAACTTCATTGACGTCTATGCCTATATAACCACGCGAGATCATGCCGCTGGTGAGCAGCTGTTGTGCAACCATTTGCACATGTTCAAATGGAATAGCAAAACCAATCCCTTGAGAGCCACCGCTGGATGAGAAAATGGCGGTGTTCATACCAATGACTTCACCATTGGCATTGACCAAAGCGCCACCGCTGTTGCCCGGATTAATCGCCGCATCGGTCTGTATAAAGTCAGTCAGGTTGGTCAGTTGCGGTTGTGCTCTGCTGGTTGCCGAAATGATACCCATAGAAACCGATTGGCCAATACCGAATGGATTACCAATGGTAAAGGCAAGGTCGCCAACCTTAAGTTGGCTGCTATCACTGGTTGGCAAAGGTTGAGATATCCGCAAGCCCGTTTGTAATACAGCAATGTCGGTATCATTATCTATTAGAGTGCTAATAACTTCGGCCTGTTCGCCATTGTGAGCGACAACGATAATCTGCTGTGCGCCTTTAACAACGTGCGCATTGGTGACGATATGGCCTTGTGTGTCTAGAATAATACCGGACCCTAAGTTGGTCTTTTTGTAGAGGTTATCGCTTTGGTTGTTTGGTAAATACTGAGCGAAGAATTCATCCTGTTGCAATGCAGAGCGATTAATACTGACCGTTTGGCTGGTGTATATGCTCACCGTATAAGGCAGTACCGGCGCTAATGCTTGAGCAAAGCTTGCATTGGCTAGGGATGATTGCCTTGGTTGCAGTGCCTGTTTAAAGACTAAAACAGTCAGGCCGATAAGTAGGCCGAGTGCAATACTGACAAGCCATTCATATTTTAGACGGTGGGTTATGGGCGATTTTTGCGACATCTTTATCTATTTCAACCAGATGATTTATTAGGAGTGTAACATATGGGCGTTCTGCGCAATGAACTGGAAACCTATTTAGCAAAGCTATTAAATGCCGAGCAGTTTAAAGATTACTGCCCAAACGGGCTGCAAGTTGAAGGCCAGATGCAAATTGAACGTATAGTTACCGGTGTGACTGCAAGCCAAGGGCTAATAGAGGCTGCTATTGCACATAATGCGCAAGCTATTTTGGTGCATCATGGTTATTTTTGGAAAGGCGAAAGCCCGATTATAAAGGGCATAAAGCGCAACCGAATTTCGACCTTACTGCAGCACGATATTAATTTATTTGCTTATCACTTACCGCTTGATGTGCATGAGACATTAGGTAATAACGTCTTATTAGCCAAGGATATGGGCTGGCAAATAGATGGCGAATTAGCTGGCACCGTGGGTCTTCAAGGTCAATTAGCTGAGCCGACAAGTGCTGGCGAGCTAAAGACGAAATTGGCTGAAAAACTCGACTTTAATGTATTACATATTGGCGATGAAACTCGTCAAGTGAAGCGGCTGGCTTGGTGTACCGGTGGCGCACCAGATTATTTGCAGCAAGCCGTCGACGCGGGTGTCGATGCGTTTATTTCTGGTGAGATAAATGAGCGTACCGCACATTTAGCGCAAGAAAGCGGTGTGCATTATTTTGCTGCGGGTCACCATGCGACAGAGCGTTATGGTGTTCGTGCTTTAGGCGAGCACGTAGCGTCAACGTTCGATATCGACGTGCAGTTTGTTGATCTGCCGGTTCCAGTTTGAGCTGAAAACGGCAGATCATTTAGCGACTGCGATTAGATCTCTAAAAGGATGGATTGTGTTTTCAATTCATCCAGTAGTTCGTCCACAGCATTGTTGTTCAGAGTGATACCAAAAGGTAACTTTTGCTCAGAACCGGCGACGATAGCAATTAGGCCTGCCGCTTCAATGTATGGGCAAACCGTAAGCGCATCTTCTGCTCGCACAATGACAGCTGCATGGCCACGATTAAACAGCCGTTGCTCTAGCTGAACCGCCAGTTCAGCGTTATTTACAACGACTGTAACAGGGCTTTGCTGGTAACGAACTTTACGATCCTGATCCGAAACTAGGCGTTGATCAGCGGCATCGGCTTCTTTTTCAATCATCCCAGCAGCCACGGTACCGTTTGATAAACGGTCGATCATAATGAACTCACCAGTGTGCTTATTTTGTTGATAAGCATCGACCACAACCTGCTTGTTCAGGTGGATCGTCACTGTTGCGATACTGTTGAGTTCAAGCTCGCTTGCGCGGCTAGTTTCCAGTGTGTTGACGTCGATTTTCTCATTGATCTGAGTAACCGAGCCAATGCACAGCTGGTGGCCAATTTTAAAATAGTACTGACGACCAGGAACCAGCGGAGCTTCATTCATCCAAACCAGCTTGGTTTCGAATGATTGACCGATCATCGGCTGTTCGCCTGCTTTTACCAGCATATCACCACGGCTGATATCGATTTCATCATTCAGCGTCACAGTAACGGCTTGGCCAACATGAGCCTCGTCTAAGTTGCCGTCGAAAGTGACGATTTCATCGACACTCGAACTTTGACCGCTTGGCAATGCAACAACCTTGTCACCAGGTTTAATACGGCCTGCTGCGATTGTGCCAGCGAAGCCACGGAAGTTAAGGTTTGGACGGTTGACGTACTGCACTGGCAGACGGAAACCTTCAAAGCTTTCGTCGTTTGCGATCTGAGTGGTTTCCAGCAGCTGCATCATGGTTTGGCCTTTGAACCACGGCATGTTTTCGCTGGCATTAACAACGTTATCGCCTTCCAATGCGGACATTGGAACAAATTGAATATCTGGAATACTGAGCTGCTCAGCAAAGGCTAGATAATCCGCTTTGATTTCCTCGAAGCGCTGTTCGCTAAACTCAACCAAGTCCATTTTGTTGACCGCAACAATAAGGTGCTTCAAACCTAGTAGATGAGCAATAAAGCTGTGTCGGCGAGTCTGAGTCATGACACCGTGGCGAGCGTCAATCAGAATAATGGCTAGGTCGCAGGTTGATGCACCGGTTGCCATATTGCGAGTGTATTGCTCGTGCCCCGGCGTATCTGCAATGATGAATTTGCGCTTGGCGGTAGAAAAATACCGGTAGGCAACGTCAATCGTAATGCCTTGTTCACGCTCGGCCTGTAAACCATCGACGAGTAATGCTAGATCAACCTTTTCACCCGTGGTGCCGGATTTCTGGCTGTCTTTTTCAATCGCCGCTAACTGATCTTCATAGATCATTTTAGAATCGTGTAGCAAGCGACCAATGAGGGTCGATTTGCCATCGTCAACGCTGCCGCAGGTTAAAAAGCGCAGCAGTTCTTTATTTTGATGCTGCTCAAGATAGGCATTGATATCTGTAGCAATCAAATCAGATTGGTGTGACATAAAAGTGTTCCGTCCTTTAGAAATAACCTTCTTGTTTCTTTTTCTCCATTGACCCAGATGAATCGTGGTCAATGGCTCTGCCTTGACGCTCACTCGTTGTGGTGAGTAGCATTTCCTGAATAATTTCAGGCAAGGTGGTGGCTTCGGATTCGACAGCACCCGTTAATGGGTAGCAGCCGAGAGTTCTAAAGCGAACGTTTTTGAATTGGATTTTCTCGCCAGGTTGCAACTTCATACGGTCATCATTAACGTTGATCAGCATGCCGTCGCGTTCAACTACTGGACGCTTAGCGGAGAAATAAAGCGGAACGATTTCGATCTCTTCAAGATGGATATACTGCCAGATATCGAGCTCAGTCCAGTTAGATAATGGGAATACTCGAATCGACTCGCCTTTGTTAATGCGAGCGTTGTAGTTATTCCAAAGTTCAGGGCGCTGGTTTTTAGGGTCCCAGCGGTGGTTTGAATCTCTAAATGAGTAAACCCGTTCTTTGGCACGAGATTTTTCTTCATCACGACGAGCACCACCAAAGGCTGCATCGAAGCCGTATTTGTCTAGGGCTTGTTTCAGACCTTGGGTTTTCATGACGTCAGTATGTACTGAGCTGCCGTGATCGAATGGATTGATGCCCTGATCTAAACCGTCTTGGTTTTTATGAACCAATAGATCAAAGTCGTATTTCTTGGCAATGTTGTCACGAAATTCAATCATTTCTTTGAATTTCCAATCGGTATCAACATGCAGGAGTTTGAATGGCAATTTGCCAGGGAAAAATGCTTTGCGCGCTAGGTGTAACATCACCGCAGAGTCTTTACCAATAGAGTAAAGCATGACTGGGTTGTCGAATTCAGCGACCACTTCACGAATGATGTGAATACTTTCAGCTTCAAGCTGTTTTAAGTGCGTAAATTTACTTCGGTTCATTGCCCGTTTGCCCATTAAAATGATACGCGCACTATATCAGAGCTATGGTTATCTATAATAACTTTCTTAGAGCATTTTGTTATAAAACTATACACTTAGCGTTAGGTTGCTTTAATTAGGTTTCAGGCGAGAATTAGGTTTTGGGTGAGTCAGAGTCTTTCAGGCCAAAGGTTTCTGAAAGCGTACCTTCTTGGTGGGGTGTTTTGTCTGCGTAGTCCCAAGGACGATCCAGCGCTGGTTCATCGGTTTTAGGTGCCAAATCTTCCAAATTAGGCTCTTCTCGATGGGCTGCAATGCGTAACTCAGGTTTAACAAACTCTTCAGCGCCTTGGCTGAGGTGGCGTTGAATCTGCTGATAGTTTTCACTTAATTCGTTGATCAGCTCCGTCGTGCGGCCGAAGTGCTCGGTGACACTGACCTGATAGTCTTGGTGTGCTTTTTTTAGCTGGCTAAGTTCACGCTTTAATGATGATTTGTCTTTACCAGTGATGGTTAATAACAGCTGCGAAAGAAAGCCACCGACAATCAACGCAGCAAAAATAGAGACAATAAAAGTTAGCCAAGTAATATGCAGCACGGTTTAGCTCCTATCCTTAAAATGAAGATGTCAGAAAGTGACAGCTGTTACTAAATTCGAATGAGATGTCTTATAAATTAAATAACCTATAACGCTAAAAAGTATAGCCCTATGCAAGGCGTTGAATATAGCCTGTTTACTTAAACATTTATGACAACGGTTCATTGATAGTATGATACTCGTGACGTAAATAAACGTAACGATCGCAGTGGAGTGTTCTATGGCAATCGCCAGCCCTTGGCAGCAATATCAAACTGACTTACAAAAAGATGGCTTTAGCTATGATGCTTCTCAAGAAATTGCAGTCAAAGCATTGCAGCAGGTGTATGAACAGCTGGTGGCTCAGCACCAGAAATCTGAACTGATCACATCTGTTAAGGCAGCTCTGGGTTTCAAGCCTAAGGCTATTAAAGGCTTGTATTTTTGGGGAGGTGTGGGTCGAGGTAAAACCTACCTGATGGATACTTTTTTTGAATCACTGCCATTTGAACAAAAGCAACGTCTGCATTTTCATCATTTTATGCGCTTGGTGCATGAGCAATTAGAAGTGCACAAAGGCAAAGCCAATCCATTGACCATCGTCGCCACTGAGTTTGCTAAAAAATATCGCGTGCTTTGTTTCGATGAGTTTTTTGTCAGCGATATTGGTGACGCAATGATTTTGGCAAACCTATTGAAGACTCTGTTTGATTCTGGCGTCACGCTGATCGCAACCTCTAATATTGAGCCCCAAGGTCTGTATAAAGATGGTTTGCAGCGAGCGCTATTTTTACCCGCGATTGATTTGCTACAGCAGTATACCGAGGTCATTAATGTCGATGGCGGCACTGATTATCGACTAAGAACGCTCACTCAGGTGGAGATCTTCCATTCACCGCTAGATGCTGCAGCCCAGTCTCAGCTGCTTAAATCCTTCGATAAGTTGGCTTCCGATTGCCGACAGGTCGAGTCGGATCTGACTATTCAGGTTCTGAATCGTTCTATTGATGTTGTAAAGCGATGCGATGATGTCGCCTTATTTGAGTTTGACGCGCTCTGTGATGGACCTCGCTCGCAAAACGATTACATCGAAATTGCGCGTATGTTTCATACTGTTTTGATTAGTGGCGTGCCGATCTTTACGACTCAAAATAACGATTCAGCAAGACGGTTCATCAACATGGTTGATGAATTCTACGACCGGAGCGTAAAGCTATTGATGACCAGCGCCGCCCCTATCGAGCAGCTTTATCAAGATGGTAAACTTGGCTTTGAGTTTAAACGAACCGTGAGCCGGCTGCAGGAAATGCAATCGGCGGAATATTTAAAAACAGCTCATAAGGCGTAATGTGACATTGAATTTAGAAAAACCGTTGAATTTAGAAAATCCAAAACGTGTAGGTGTGGTTATCACCACCTACAACTCCCCCGATTGGCTCGCGAATGTTTTGATTGGTTATGAAGCCCAAACAGATAGTGATTTCACGGTATTGATTGCTGATGATGGCTCCGATCAGCAGACAAAGGCGGTTATTGAAGAGTTTAAAAGCCATGGCATTTTACGTTTAGAACATCATTGGCATGAAGATCAAGGTTTTCGTAAAACTGAAATTCTAAATAAGGTCATTGCGGCAACCGATTGCGATTATTTGATTTTCACTGATGGTGACTGCATCCCGCGTGCAGATTTTATTGCAGTGCATCGCCGTGAAGCGACTCGAGGCTATTTTCTATCAGGTGGTTATATCAAGTTGACGACACCAGTGTCCGAATTGATCAACGATGAAATGATTCGCCAGCAGAGTATTTTTGATCAGCGCTGGCTTATCGATCAGGGTCAGCCTAAATCCTTTAAGCTTAAAAAGTTGACTCGCTCTCGATTATTGGTATCTGTATTGAATCGCCTAACACCAACAAAGGCGACTTGGAATGGTATGAATAGCTCGGGTTGGCGTGATGACATCGTGTCGATTAATGGTTTTGATGAGCGTATGCAATATGGCGGTCTGGATCGTGAAATGGGCGAGCGCCTGTTCAATAAGGGTGTTAAATCTAAGCAAATACGCTACTCGGCAGTCTGCTTGCACCTAGATCACCCTCGAGGGTATTCGAAGCCAGAAATTTGGGCGTTTAATCATGCACTGCGAAAAAAGGTAAAAGCCGAAAATATTAGCTGGACCGATTTCGGCATACAAAAATCGAGTGTGGAAGGGTGAGTCACATGGTAGATCGTTCGAATAATGAGTGCGAAATCATTTTAGGGAATTCAAATAAGAAGTTCTCTGGCGTCACCAGTACTATGCTGCAAGTGCTTTCAGTGCAAAAAGAGTCTGCCGATATTGCTGTCTTAGGTCAGTACCACCTACCAGATGATATTAATGCGTTGAATTTTTTTCAGGCGTTAAAGGTATGTCGGCGGCCTTTGTCTAGTGGCTTGCCAAGGGTGTTTCATGCTCGGCGTAACGATGAAATGATTCAAGGTCTTTTGCTGAAGGTCTTATCGCCAACCGCTATTCGCTTGGTGTTTACTTCAACGGCTCAGCGGCAAAAGACATGGATTACTCGCTGGCTGATGTCCAAGATGGATGGCTTGCTGACTACCTGCTCGGCAGCGCATCAATTTATGCTTGAACCGGCCGATGCTGTTATTCCGCACGGTATTAATATTGGACGAATGGTTGAGCAGCAACCCACTAAAGAGCATGACTTACCAGGTAAATACAATGTTGGTATTTTTGGTCGAGTGCGTCATCAAAAGGGGATTGATCTGTTTGTTGATGCACTGCTTGAAGTGCTGCCTAATCAGCCGGATTGGGCTGGGGTTGTTGTTGGTGAGATTACGGCGCAAAACGAAACCTTTGTCAGTGGCTTAAAAAAGAAAATTGATAAGGCTGGGCTAGGTGATCGTATTCGCTTTTATGGTGAAGTTGATTTTCAAGATATACCCTGGTTTTACCGTTCTATGGATATAGTCACAAGCCTAAGTCGTAATGAAGGGTTTGGTTTGACGGTGCCGGAGGCGATGAGCGTGGCGAAGCCAGTGATAGCAACCAGAGCAGGCGCTTGGCCGGATATTATTGAGCAGGATGTTGATGGGTTGTTAATTGATGTGGCCGATGTTGATGCATTGGTTCGTGGCTTAAATGATTATATGGCATCGCCAGAAAAGAGAGAGAGTACAGGCTTTAAGGCACAAGAAAAGGTCCAGCAGCTTTATACTATTGATCGCGAAGCGCAGGCTTTACTAAGCTACTATCGTCAATTGCAAAACTCGTAAAAGCGCATTAATAGAAAATAAAAAATATAATCTATTGACTCTTTTGGAGCGGTCTCTATAATGCGCCTCCGCTGTCGAGCAAAGGTAGTTTGGTTCGGCAGGTGACTCAAGTAACGGATTGATTCTAAACGAAAAAATCTAAAAAAAGAGTTGACAGAGAGGGGTTCTTGCGTAGAATACGCGCTCCTTGAAACGGCAAGCCCATAGCGCCTCTGCCGAGATCTTTAAAAGTTAAAATCAAGTAATTCGTGTGGGCGCTTGTGAGTCGATAAATTATCGAACACAAGCGACTGTCAAACATTTGTTTGGTTAACGTTATGTTCGAGCTCAGATTTTCCGGTTGGTCTTAAACAACTGGATAT